>JASGCL010000091.1 GCA_030054115.1 Hydrotalea sp. | reverse complement strand
GTTCCGCAACAAGTTTTTTGCCCTTAAAACACATAAATTCACTTTTTTTTGCGCATGGGGACAAGTGGCGGGCAAGCAGAGGCAAGAATTATAGAAAAATAGGGTCGCGGCGAAATCTTTAGCCGAAAAGCCACCGAAATAGTCAATAATCCCAGTTTTTTTGTGATTATCGAAAAAAAAAGACGATTTTATGTCAAAAATGATAAAATAATACTTTACAATCCTATCAAAGTAGTATATTATTCTATTATAAATTAGAAAAAAGGTTAAAATACCAAAACATTTGGATTGGAGAAACAAATGAAAAGGAAATTACTTAATACCTCGGCCAAGCGGGCATTGCTTTGGGCTATAACGGCTATCAAATATATGGGTTTTGTTGGCGCGGCGTCGTTGCTTACCCAGCAAAATTCCATGGCGCAGGAATATGATACCTCAACCGTGGAGTTTTTTGCCCAAATCAATAACCCTGGCGACAATGAAACCATCGCGAAAGTTATCGTCCCAACCTCGACTGGCCGGTTTTTTATCAAGGGCGATGCGGGTTATGTCTATGGTTTTGGCAATAATTGGGGCGGTGTGGCGGGGAATTCGACAGAATTTCATACCTATGGTTACGGCGGTTCGCTTGGTTATGAAAGCGCCTCAGGGCTTGGCATCAGTGCCGATTTCCTGCGTTACAATCAAAAATGGTCGGCCGGTGGCGTCGATGGGAGTGCCGGGAATGCTTTGGCGGCGACCGGAACCTATAATTACGATGCGGCTTATAATTTAATCACCGTGACGCCCAGTTATAAAATAAAACTCGGCGACGACAAGCAATGGGGGTTGAAATTAGGGTTCGGCGTTGGTGTTAGTTTAAATAATTTGCAGGTGAGTGCACCCGGTGCATCATCGTCCGGTGTGGCGGTGGCGGGTGGTGCGCTTTATTCTTACCGCGCGCCAACCGCGGCGACCGGTGCCGATTGTCAATTTGTCACCGATTCCAATGGGGCATCTGCCGCTATCTATAATGGTGGGTTGGTGATTGGCGGCGACAATGTTAATGGCGTTTTTGTGGCGGCTAATTCCCCGGCCTATGCCATGCCGGGCAATTCTTGTGTTGCCTTTGGCACCGCCAGCAATATCTACAGCTCGGCCGATTTAAGCGGCAGTGGGATAAGCGACGCGCAATTATTGGCCGACTTTAAATCCGGCGCGGTAACGTTGTTGCTGGGGACGACTGATGGTCAAAATTATTTCAGCATCTCCATGCCTTCGGGCACGGCCTATCGGTTGAAATCCGGCGTGGTGGGCGCGGGGTATATTGGTTCGGTGCCGGTGGGCGCGTTCAATTATGATGGCGATTTTGAACTGGATACCGACAGCCTCTTTGGTTATTTTTTAGCCAACCCGCAACCGGGGGCAAAATTTTCTCGGCCGCCGGTTACCGCCGCCACGGTGGCAAATGGCAATAATATCGTTATTTCCAACACGCCGATAGTGGTGACGCCGGTTATTGATAATAAAACGGCCCAAACAAGCGAGCCACAGACCCAACCCCAAGATAAAACGCAAACCGATCCGCAACCACAAACCCAAGCGCAAACGTCCCCGCAAACGCAAACGCAAACCCAAACGTCGCCGCAAACCCAGGCGCAAACCCAAGCACCAGCGACCACTGGCACCAACACCAACGCGGCGACCACGACCCAAACACCATTTGGCGTGGGGCTGGTGTTGGCACCATTGGTGGGGGTTGAATATGACAATGGTATTTTCCATGTCGATGTTACCGGCCGTTATTTTTACGCCCTGAGGGATGTTGCCTATCACGGCAATGACAACAGCAATTATCAAAGCAAGAAGGGCGCGCTCGGCGTTGCCGCGACCCTCGGCCTTGGCCTCAATTTTTAAACAATTTATTTTATCAAAAAATCATTCCATGATTTGTTGATAGCGGCGTAGCGTAGTTATAAGCGTAAAAGAATGCAAAAAAAATAGCAGGGCGCGGCGCAATTTATTTTATTGCCAGCAACAGGCGAATCTTTTTATAAGGGAGGATGT
>JASGCL010000090.1 GCA_030054115.1 Hydrotalea sp. | reverse complement strand
TGTATAGCCGCAAGTGAAGCCGCCCCCGCCTGAAATTTGCTTTGGCTTTGCCAAAGCAAACAACATAAAACAAGTTTGGTGCATCAACAAATCGCAGGGCGATTTTTTGATAATTTATATTGGCGAATGAATTGCCCCCTTGATTTTAACCATGCGATGTATTATATTGCCACTATACATACCTCAATGTTTAAATCGTGGAAAAACTTTTTTATTGCGCTGGTGGTTTTTGCCACCCTGTTATTCGCCTATAACAACATGAACACGCCGTCGGGGTCGGGTGCGCGCCCCGCGACGATAGATTATTCCGAATTTTTGAAGCAGGTTAATGACAATAACGTGCAATCGGTGGTGATTAACCAAAATCGTATTAAGGGCAAATACCAATCGGGCGAGGAATTCAAAACGGTCGCGCCAAACGATGCCAATTTAATTTCGACCCTGACCAGCAAAAAAGTGTCCATTAAAGTTGACGAGGGCGAGCGTTCGATGTTGGCGACTATCCTTATCCAATGGTTTCCGATGTTGCTGTTTATTGCCATTTGGATATTTTTCATGCGCCAGATGCAGGGCGGTGGCCGTGGCGGCGGGGCCTTTGGCTTTGGCAAATCACGCGCCAAATTATTGACGCCCTCCACGGGCAAGGTAACCTTCGCCGATGTGGCGGGGGTCGAGGAAGCCAAGGAAGAATTAAAAGAAATCGTCGATTTCCTAAAAAACCCGAAAAAATTTCAAAGCCTCGGCGGCAAGATTCCGCGTGGCGTGTTGTTGGTCGGGCCGCCAGGCACCGGCAAAACCCTCATCGCGCGCGCCGTTGCGGGGGAGGCATCGGTGCCGTTTTTTTCGATATCGGGTTCAGATTTTGTTGAAATGTTTGTCGGTGTCGGTGCCAGCCGTGTGCGCGATATGTTCGAACAAGCAAAAAAAGCCAGCCCCTGCATCGTTTTTATCGATGAGGTCGACGCGGTCGGTCGCCATCGCGGTGCCGGTTTGGGCGGCGGCAATGACGAACGGGAACAAACCCTTAACCAAATTCTGGTCGAGATGGATGGTTTCAGCTCGAACGAAAATGTTATTATTATCGGCGCGACCAACCGGCCGGACGTGCTTGACCCCGCGCTGTTGCGCCCGGGCCGGTTCGACCGCCAGGTGGTGGTGCCAAACCCCGATATCAAGGGCCGCACCGCGATTTTGGAAGTGCATTTGAAAAAGGTAAAATTAGCGGGCGACGTAAAGCCCGAGGTTATCGCCCGTGGCACGCCCGGTTTTTCGGGTGCCGATTTGGCCAATTTGGTGAACGAGGCGGCCTTGCTGGCCGTGAAGCGCAACCGCAAATTTATCACGATGCAAGAATTGGAAGCCGCCAAGGATAAGGTGATGATTGGCACCGAACGTCGGTCGATGGTGATGAGCGACGATGAAAAGAAATTGACCGCCTATCACGAGGCTGGGCACGCGGTGGTGATGCTCCATGTGAAGGGCCACGAGCCATTGCACAAGGTTACGATTATTCCGCGTGGCCGCGCGCTGGGGGTGACATTCGCCCTGCCCGAGCGGGATAGGTTGTCGATGAGCCTGACGCAACTTAAGGCGCAATTGGCCAGTTTGTTTGGCGGCCGCGTTGCCGAGGAAATGATTTTTGGCAAGGATAATATAACCACCGGTGCGTCGAACGATATTATGCAGGCCACCAAATTGGCGCGCCGCATGGTTACCGAATTTGGCTTTAGCGATAAATTGGGGCCGCTCCGTTATTCCGATAACGAGGAGGAGGTTTTCCTTGGCCATTCGGTGACGCAGAAAAAAATGATGTCCGACGCAACGGCCAAATTGATAGATGAAGAAGTGCGCCGCCTGGTCGAAGGGGGCGAGGCGATGGCGCGCGATATCCTGCGCAAATTTGCCAACCAGTTGGAGGTTATTGCCCAAGGGTTGTTGCAATATGAAACGCTCGACCGCAAGGAAATCGACGAATTGTTAAAGGGCAAGATGATTGTTTCGCAATCTGACAAGCAAAAAAAATGGCGCGCCCGTGGTTCCAGCTCGCTCGGGTTTTTATCGCCCCGGCCCAAGCCAACGGCTTAA
>JASGCL010000089.1 GCA_030054115.1 Hydrotalea sp. | reverse complement strand
GTTTTTAAACTATTGGCGTCTTTTGCTTTATCCTTCAGGGTCGCCTCCGACAATGAGTCATAAGCCAAGGTCGGTGCGGTCGCGCCGGTAAACCCAAGGGTCAAACCTTTGCCACCCGCCCATGCACTATCGGGCACCGCGCCAAATGTTGCGCTCGCCCCCAGCTTGGTTACCAACAGGCCGCGTTGCGCGTCGGTGAATGAGGCATAGCCGTCATAGCCGTTAGGGCCACCATAGCTAATAGTCGCATTGCCAGCAAATGTTGTCTTGGTCGCATCAACCACAGACAACAGCTTGACCAAACCCTTGACGGAATTGTTACTGAAATTAAGCGCATTCGTCCAAACGTTGTTCGCAATGGTTACAGTGCCGGTATTTGCTTCAAATTTGTCATCCGCGCGATTGGAAACACCAACATTAACTAACATATTCTTAAAGGCAGTAGCATCACCGACTATCGCATTGTCTGACCAAACGCCCTGGGCCACGGTGCCTGAATTATAAGCTGCCCCTGCTCTAGCATTGCCATTAGCATCAGCCGTCGCATCAATAGCAAACAAGCTTGCTATTTCAGCATCGGTAAGAATGCTACCAGCAACACGAACTGGACTGCCGCTAGTCCTATCAAGGCAGACATTGGTCGGCGTACTGGCGGGAAAACCCGTGTTGTTGCTGTCAATAGCAAGAAAATTGCCATTGCCCAGACAATTAGCATTGGCCTGACCCGTCCCACTATTGGGGACAGTCGCCCCTTGTCCAATACTATAAGCCGCCCCACCCGCCACTTTCGTGCCGTTGCTGGCGGCACCGCTTGGTGAACCGGCCGCTTTCCATGAAATGTCGGACAGGCTGAAACCCAAACCCAAACCCAAACGCAAACCCCAACGGTTCGCACGGTCCAGCGCGAAACGATAGCTGGGGGTCACGGTCATAACGTGATACGGCGCGTCAAAATTATAATTCCCCTGGCCACCGGCCCCGACGCCGGTCCATTTATGGGCGAAGCCCAAATAATCGGCCGAAACGCCCCAGCCCGATTTGTTGGTGTAACCCAAACTGACGCCATAACCAAAACCACCGGTCGCGGTCGATTGGTTGTCGCCGGTCACGCCGGTGCCGGATTTTGTCCAACCGCCGCCAAAGCTGTAAACATAACCCACATCGGCCTTCAGCAGTAATTTGCCATCGATGGCATTCGCCAACATATTCCGTCCTACCGCTACGCTGCTTGAGGACGATAAGTTTGTATTTTTTGCGGTTTGCGCATTGGCTTGGGTCGTGAAAACCGCAGTATTTAAGGCGGTGGTGATAAGCAACATTGCGGTTGCATTGATTAATATATTTTTTTTCATGGTCTTTTCTTTTCTTTTTAATTAATTTGTTGTGGTTTGTTTTTATATTTTAGTTTTCTACTATAAAGAGATTTTTTTTTGAAATCAACATAGATCATATTTTATTTGCACTGTTGCTACGCCACTTGGGCGCGGGCTGTTTAAGCGCGGGGTCGCGCCGATAAATTGATTTTTATTTTTCATGATATGTCCCTTTCTCATGATTTTTGCCTGTCTACAATTGCTAAATGACTTCACGCCACTTAGACGATTCTTTATACATCTTTTGTCTCTATTTGTCAACATAATAATATATTTTTTACTTTCAAACACAACAGAAAAATTTGTTTTAATTATGCATTATTTATGTCTGTATTTTCGTTCTTATTTTGTTCTTTACAATCGCCACCAGATGTGATAGCGCGGGGAAAGGAAGTTAAAGAATAAAAAATCATGTTGGCGAACCCACCCAAAAAATATCTCCACCGCTGTCGCGGTGTTCGTATTTTTATCCCTCGTCGGCGGCTAAAGCACGCCGACAGGCTTTTAAGGCATTTTCTTTGAAAAAAGGTAGAGAAGATAAAAATACGACATTGCCTCCATTGCTTCAGCAAGGGAGGGAGAAAAACAGGGAGCGTCAGCGACCATGTTTTTCGGGTGGGTTCGCCAACGATATTTTTTTATTCTTATATGTTTTTTATATCAAAAATATTGCTAACGAACCCACCCAAAAAATATCTCCACCGCTGGCGCGGTGTTCGTATTT
>JASGCL010000088.1 GCA_030054115.1 Hydrotalea sp. | reverse complement strand
TACTATAGTTTTTTCAAAAACTATAAAAAATATTTATTAACCAAATAAATTATTAAACAACCAAAATTATTGAAGGAGCAAACGCATGGCAACAAAATTTCGCCCATTACACGACAGGGTGTTGGTGGAACGGTTAGAATCCGAAACCAAAACATCCGGTGGTATTATTATCCCCGATACCGCGCAGGAAAAACCCATGGAGGGGAAAATTGTCGCGGTCGGTGACGGCCATGTCAATGACGAGGGGAAACTTCGCCCGCTGAATGTTAAGGCTGGCGACAAAATCTTGTTCGGCAAATGGTCGGGCACCGAGGTCAAAATTGATGGCAAGGAATTGCTTATCATGAAAGAAAGCGACATCATGGGCATTATTGGTTAATCGCCTTTGGCCCAATCAAACAATATTAACAATCAACCACAATCATAAACTTAATTTCTTAAGGAGAAAAAATCATGGCAGCAAAAGATGTAAAATTTGGCGTTGACGCCCGCACCCGAATGATGCGCGGGGTCGATATTTTGGCCAACGCGGTGAAGGTCACCCTGGGGCCGAAGGGCCGCAACGTCGTTATCGACAAATCATATGGCGCACCGCGTATTACCAAGGACGGTGTTACGGTGGCGAAGGAAATCGAACTAGCCGATAAATTTGAAAACATGGGCGCGCAAATGTTGCGCGAGGTTGCTTCGAAAACCAACGACATCGCCGGCGATGGCACCACCACCGCCACGGTGTTGGGCCAGTCGATAGTTACCGAAGGGGTCAAGGCGGTTGCCGCCGGCATGAACCCGATGGATTTGAAACGCGGTATCGACATGGCGGTTGCCGCCGTGGTTGCGGATATTAAAAAACGTTCGCAAAAAATCAGCACCTCGGCCGAGGTCGCCCAGGTTGGCACTATTTCCGCCAATGGCGAGGTCGAAATTGGCCGAATCATTGCCGAGGCGATGGAAAAGGTTGGCAACGAAGGTGTTATCACCGTCGAGGAAGCCAAGGGCCTGACCACCGAATTGGAAGTGGTCGAGGGCATGCAATTCGACCGCGGTTATTTGTCACCATATTTCGTGACCAACGCGGAAAAAATGATTTGCGATTTGGAAAAACCATATATCTTGCTTTACGAAGATAAATTGGGTTCGTTGCAACCATTGTTGCCGGTGCTCGAGGCCGTGGTGCAATCGTCGCGCCCATTATTGATTATCGCCGAGGATGTTGAGGGTGAAGCCCTGGCCACCTTGGTGGTTAACAAATTGCGCGGCGGGTTAAAGGTTTCGGCGGTCAAGGCCCCGGGCTTTGGCGATCGCCGCAAGGCCATGTTGGAAGACATCGCCATTTTAACCGGTGGCCAAGTTATCAGCAAAGACCTGGGCATTAAATTGGAATCGGTGACGGTTGACATGCTGGGCACCGCCAAAAATGTTCATATCGATAAAGACAACACCACCATCGTTGATGGCGCGGGTAAGAAGTCGGATATCGAGGGGCGTTGCAACCAAATTCGCAAACAGGTCGAGGACACGACGTCTGATTACGACCGCGAAAAATTGCAAGAACGACTGGCCAAATTGGCTGGCGGGGTTGCGGTTATCAAGGTTGGTGGCGCCACCGAAATCGAGGTCAAGGAACGCAAAGACCGGGTTGACGATGCAATGCACGCCACCCGCGCGGCGGTCGAAACCGGCATTGTTGCCGGCGGCGGCACGGCGTTGTTGAAATCCTTAACCGCGATTGAAAAATTGAAGGGCGAAAATGAAGACCAAACCCATGGTATCAAAATTGTTCGCCGCGCGTTGGAAGCCCCAGCCCGCCAAATTGCCGAAAACGCCGGTCACGACGGCGCGGTGATTGCCGGCAAAATTATGGAGCATAAGGACGTGAACACCGGTTTTGACGCGCAAGAAGGCACGTACAAGGACCTGGTCAAGGCGGGGATTATTGACCCGGCGAAGGTGGTGTTAACCGCGTTGCAAGACGCGGCATCGGTCGCCGGTTTGTTAATCACGACCGAGGCCATGATTGGCGACCGCCCCGAACCCAAAGCCCCCGCCATGCCCGAAGGCATGGGTGGTATGGGCGGCATGGGTGGCATGGGCGGGATGATGTAGCAATTTG
>JASGCL010000087.1 GCA_030054115.1 Hydrotalea sp. | reverse complement strand
ATTTTATCAAAAAATATAGTTGGCGAACCCACCTCGAAATTATAGTCGCTAACGCTCCTTAATTTCCATCCTCCCTTGCTTCAGCCGCCGATGAGGGATAAAAACAGGGAGCGTAGCGACCATGTTTTTTGGGTGGGTTCGTTAGCAACATTTTTTTATGAAAAAACGTTTGTCGACCTCCCTTGTGTACAAGGGAGGATAGAGAAATAATGAGCGAGCATTGCGAGCGAATATATTTCTCAGGTAGGTTAGACCTCATTTCAGATTCGCAATCGGTGACTAACCCCCCTATAAAACATAGTCGCTGACGCTCCTTGTTTTATCCATCCCGTTGGCGTGTGGCACACGCCAACGGGTATAACCACCCTTTTTTTAAAAAATCGCGCAAAGCCTCCATTGCTTCAGCAAGGGAGGGATAAAAATACGAACACCGCGACAGCGACCATGTTTTTTGGGTGGGTTCGCCAACATGGGATGGGGTTCGCCATCAATTATTGTTTACTATTATTGATAAATTAAGAAAAATATGTTATAAGCCCCAGAAGTAATTTTTGCACTTGCGGACACCCCTAAAAATATGTTAAAAATAACGCCATGAAAAAGAATTTACGCACCAAAATAACTTCGCGCTCAAACAGCGAAGCGATAGCGCAAAAATTATTTGCGCTGTTAATTACATCCGCCCTATCCAGCGCGGGTTTCACCACCCACGCCAATGCCCAAAATGCTGGCAACAACAAGAATGGAACGGGGGCGAACGGCCCATTGCTTGCCAACGCCGTGGCCGGAAAATTATTGTTAAAGGCCGATGTCGGTTATGTTTACAGCTTCGCCGGCGATTGGAACAAATCAAACGCCGAATTACCCAGCATCGGTGGCAATACCTCCACCGCGACCGGTGGGGTTGGTTACGGGGTTAGCTTGGGTTGGACCAGCAAAACCGGATTCGGCCTGTCGGCCGATTATTTGGGTTTTAATCATAAATGGACGGGGTTAGGGACAGACGTCCATGGCACGCAATTTAATTACGACGCACCATATCACGTAATGACCATTACGCCAAGTTATCGGTTTAAACTTGACCAAGCCGACAATTGGGGTTTGCGGGTTGGGTTGGGGGTTGGTTTCAGCCTGTCAGACGTAAATTGGGCGCAAAAATTGCCGGCCAGCGGCGCGCAAAGCAAGGCCGGCACCAAAGTGGCGGGGGGTGCGGTTTATGCAATAGGCGCCGCCGCCGTTTTTTGTGCAGATTCTATTGGCGGCAGTTCTCCGGCTAGTCTCACGGCTGGGCAATGTGTTAGCAGTGCCCAAGCATTTCCCTCTGCACCCAACAGTGGCACAGGTTATAATTTTTCTGACGATAACAATGCTGTGGATAGTATAAATAAGGAAGTTGTTTATTTTAAATATCAAAACGGCACCGTCTCCTATGGCTTGTGGCGGCAATTAACTGGCGTTACCAGCAATACCGACACCACCAATGCCCTTGCCCAATTGAATAGGAATAACCCTCCGAATACAACCGCTCTTACCTCCGTCAGCATATTTGAATCGCGGGCGGATTATGTAACACGGCTTGGTGCAACGGCGGCGGCGGCGGTTGAGGCAAGGGTAACGTCGGCGGCGGACAAAGCGGCCTGCGATGTTAAGGCGGCTCAGGGTTACACATGGAATGGCACCACCTGTAACGCCCCAGCCCCAGCCCCAGCCCCAGCGGCGGCCGGCGGTTCGGCGAAGGACGATGCGGGTTTTGTGTTGGCGCCACAGGTTGCGGTTGAATATGACAACAACCTGTTGCATTTCGACATCAATGTTAAATACATTCACGAACTTTTCAACGTGCGTTATTTCGGGTCGGAGGGTTCGGTCAGCGGCACCGCAACATCCGGCGCGATAACTTACACCCGCATGGCCGGCCCCCTCGCCCTCTTCATCGGCGCGGGCTTGGGCGTCAACTTCTAATTATCAAAAAATTTCCCTGAAATTTGTTGATGACGATATAGTTCCGTTATGAGCGTTTAATAATGCGCAAAAAATTAAAAGGGTGGTTAGCAATAACCACCCTTTTTTTTTATGCTACTACTTCAGTTCCAAAAATGCCACATTGCCTCCATTGCTTCAGCAAGGGAG
>JASGCL010000086.1 GCA_030054115.1 Hydrotalea sp. | reverse complement strand
TCCTTGCGCGACGGCATCAAGGATTCCTACGATTATTTTTTGACAATATAATTATAAAATAATTTATGCAACATTGCATAACAAGGCTTGACAGGGGCGGGGAGACACTGGTAAAAAAGCAACTAGAAATAGCATTAAGCGAATTTTCTATTTTTATAACGATGATATCGGGAAAGATTAAAACCATAAAAAAATATATGAAAAACAACCTGTTAAATACATCGGTTTTATTGCTGACCACCATCTTGACGGGCGCAACCCACGCCAACCTTGCCAATGCGCAAACCGCGAAATCGTCCAATTCAGGCACGGGTGCAAACGGCCCATTGCTTGCCAATGCGGTGGCGGGAAAATTATTGTTAAAGGCCGATGTCGGTTATGTTTACAGCTTCGCCGGCGATTGGTCAAAAACCGGCGGGTCAAATCCGGGCGACAATAAATCGACCGCGACCGGCGGTGTCGGTTACGGCGTATCTCTTGGTTGGACGAGTAAAACCGGATTTGGCCTGTCGGCGGATTATTTGGGTTTTAACCACAAATGGACTGGTTTGGGCACGAATGATTCGACGACGCAATTTAATTACGACGCGCCGTATCACGTAATGACCATTACCCCAAGTTACCGATTTAAATTGGATTCCGCCGACAATTGGGGTTTGCGGGTTGGGTTGGGGGTTGGTTTCAGCCTGTCAGACGTAAATTGGGCAAGACAAGTTGACCCAACCGGCAACGCCAAAGCAAACGGCACGAAAGTGGCGGGCGGGGCGGCTTACTATGTTAATGACGAGAATGTGACGCCGAGTGATTTTGGTTTAGAAAATGACCTTACTGGGGATTGCGCAACCTCCGGCGGAAAATTTAATATCAATATATTATTTACCGATAGCAATTATGGCGCAGAAAGTAAGATTTGTAAGTTACTGGTAGGGGACGCTAAGGTGGAGGGTTTTACCGACGACCAAATTGTCACCGCGATTAATAATGGAAAGATAAAAGTGGCTGGTGCGGTATCCTCCTCATTGGGGATAGCCTATAGCGTGTGGAGCAAAGCTTTGGGTGCTAACGCAACGCCCGCCGGCGTTACTGCCTTGATTAGTAACGCTATTACCGTTATTCATTTTCAATTGGGCACGGCGGTTGTAATGAATGCCGACACATGGGGCAAATTGACTGCCACTCAACAAAACGCGCTTGTTACAGCCGGCGTTGTTTATGAAAATAATACTGCGCCAACCCCAACCCCAACCCCAGCGGCGGCATCATCGGGCGGTTCGGCGAAGGACGATGCCGGTTTTGTGTTGGCACCACAGGTTGCGTTGGAATATGACAACAACCTGCTCCATTTCGACATCAATGTTAAATATATCCACGGATTGTTGGACGTGCGTTATTTCGGTAGCGAGGGTGCGGTCAGTGGCTCAGCCTCAAGCGGCGCAATAACCTACACCAGCAAAGCCGGCCCCCTCGCCCTCTTCATCGGCGCGGGCCTCGGCATCAATTTTTAACGACTGATTTAGAAGATTGCACCAAAGCCCCCATTGCTTCAGCAAGGGGGGAGTTAAAAATTGCAAAGCAATTTTTAACCAGGGGGGTTCGTGTAAGATTTATATATAAAAAAACCCATAAGAATTTAAAATATCGTTGGCGAACCCACCCAAAAAACATAGTCGCTGACGCTCCCTGTTTTTATCCCTCCCTTGCTAAAGCAATGGAGGCTTTGTGGCATCGCCTTCTTCTCCGCCGTTTTTTTAACACCCCACCGTCCGTCATTCTCGAAAATTTTTCTAACCCGCGCCGCCGTTTGGACTCTCTCTACCCGTCATTCCTGAAATCGCGGAGCGATTATCAGGAAACCATTCCCTGGCCTCGGCGGATTCACAAAAAAACATTTAGCTATCTTTAAGCAAAAATAAAGCAAGGCAATAACCTGATAGCGACCCATGCCGTCCAGGGAATGGTTCCTCGATAACCCGCGCTATCCGCGCGGGTTTCAAGGATGACGGATAGAGAGGAGAGCGGCGTCTAAGAAAAAATTCCGCCAAAGCCCCCCAGCGACTTGAGCAAGGGAGGCAGGCCGTCACAGCGCGAATATCTTGTTACACTTGAATAATTCGTTTTGATGGTGTAGGGTCGCGAAGTCTAATGCTATTATTGCA
>JASGCL010000085.1 GCA_030054115.1 Hydrotalea sp. | reverse complement strand
TTGTTGTTGTCGATGGTTATCGACATGGCGTAATTGTTGCCCTGGACATGTTCGACCTCGCCCATCAATTCCATTTCCAACAATGCCTGGTAAAACAACCCACGCGGCATTGGCCATTGCGCCAACAACTCATCCAAATTGGTTGGCGTCGGGCTCAGGTTTTTTCTTATCATCCGTTTGGCTTTATCAATGTCGTCCACGCTGTAATCCTCCACCGCCTCCGAAGCGTCGGTGGCGAACAGATGGTCGCCCTCCGCCACGCCGTTGCCATTGCCGGTAATATCTTTCTTAACCCGCAGGGTGCTTTCCTCCAGCAGTGGCAATATATCATCCGGCGTTTCGGTAATATGCGCGCCGTTTTTGATAAGCTGGTTGCAACCACGCATCCGCTGGTCCAGCGGCGAACCCGGCACGGCGAATAACTCGCGCCCCTGCTCCAGCGCGTAACGCGCGGTGATAAGGGTGCCGGATTTTAACGCCGCCTCTATCACCAACAACCCAAGCGACAGGCCAGAAATTATTCGATTGCGTTTGGGAAAATTCTTGGCCATCGGCGCGCCACCCAATGGGGCTTCGCTGATAATACAGCCCAGCGCGGTTAATTCGTGGTAAAGTTTTTCATTTTCGCGCGGGTAGATATTATCAACCCCGCCGGCCAATACCGCGACCGTGCCGGTTTTCATCGCGCCTTTGTGCACCGCGGTGTCAATGCCGCGCGCCATGCCAGAGATTAAAACGTAACCTTTTTGCGCCATAACTTCCGAAAATCGTTTGGCGAGTTTTTCACCAGCGAGCGAGGCCTCACGCGCGCCGACAATCGCGAACCCATCCTGGTGAAGCAAATGGTCGTGGCCGAGCACCGACAAAACCGGTGGCGCGTCGTCGGTGTTGGTCAACAGCGCGGGGTAATTTTTTTCAAACAAAAAAAGAAATTTCCCACCCAATTTTTCTAAATCATTCCATTCCTTTTCAATTTTTTCCAACGGCGGAATGATAATCGGGCGGGTGCGCGGGAATTTTTTTGCCATCTCGGGCAAGGCCTCCAGCGTTTTTTCCGCCGTGTGATATCGCCTTAATAATTTGCGAAATGCCACCGGGCCGATGGTTGGGCAACGCGCCAACCGCAACCATGCTAAATTATTTTTTTCCCTGATGCTTACCTCGCCCATCGACGCTACCCCTCACAACCATCCCGTCACTCGCATCCCATCACATCCCCCCAAAGCATCCCAGCCTATCCCTGCGCTATCTTTTAAGTTGATAACATAGGGTTTGCGCGGTGCGCTGTCAAAGAAATTATTCAAAAATGAGGCAAAAAATAAATTACGCGCTTAAAAAGAATGTTCGCGCCCGCGCACCAAATCAATAATATTTTTTTTATGGCGAATGAAAATCACCAGAGTCAGAAGCACCATCGCAATGAAAGATTTTTTACCAAAACCGGCCCCGCCCCCATTGCCCCCCCCCATGGCGAAATAATAAAACAACACCGGCACGGTCAACCAAGCGGTCAATGCCGCCAAGGAGGAAACCCGCGCCACCAAAAACACCGCCAGCCAAATCAACAACACCACCGCCCCCACAAATGGCGATATGGCCAACAACACGCCAAAACCGGTCGCCACGCCCTTGCCGCCCTGAAAATGCAGAAGGTAAGAATAACAATGCCCAACCACCACCGCCAACCCAACGACCACGATTTGCATCCCCGAAAAATCTAAAAGATAATTGCACAGCAACACCATGCTGGCCCCCTTCGCTGTGTCAAGGAAGAATGTCGCGATCGCCGGCATTGGGCCAATCACGCGCCACACATTGGTCGCGCCAACATTGCCCGACCCCATTTGTTGTATGTTTTTTTTGTAAAACACCAAACCAATAATATAACCAAAGGGCACCGACCCCAATAAATAGGCCAGCAAAACCATAATAACAAAAAAAATATTCTCTGAAAAAAACATGGGTGATTCGAGGTTGAAGTTTTTTGGTCGATTTTAAGGGTATAATACTATCCCCTAAAACCTATTATTTTCATTATTTTCATCTAAATGAATGCTAATTATGGTGTTTTTTAATCAAAAATGCGTGTTTGTGGTATAAATCGATGTCGTCGCAATTGCAAGGAGGATTTTTTTGCCGTTTTGCTTATATTTTATGTATTTTTTTGCTTGCAAAAAT
>JASGCL010000084.1 GCA_030054115.1 Hydrotalea sp. | reverse complement strand
CGAGGGGGCCGGATTTTTGTAATTGGTTGGCGGTGGTGTTTTGGCCGTCGTATTTTACATTGGCCAACCCATGAATGTAACGCAGATTAATGTCGCCGTGAAATAACCCATTGTCATATTCAACCGCAATTTCGGGCGCCAACACAAAACCCGCATCGTCCTTCGCCGAACCGCCCGGGGCGGCGCATGACGCGCTGGTCTCGGTCGCACTATCCTTCGTGCCATTCCATGTGCCGCCCCAAACAAGGCAAGCAACTTCGGGGGCGACGGCGCCATCAGCACCATTCGTAGCTATGGTAACCTTATCACTTTGATAAACAAGGGTTATACCATCTGATGACGTAACACCCAGGTCTTTTAACCATGTCGCAATCTGCTCATTCGTAACGGTCGTGGAAAAATTGGGGCATTTATTAGGGTTATTGTTCTGACTATCAATTGTGGAAACTATCCCCGTGTTTGTGTTATTGCATACGCTGGGGGCGGCGGCGGCTACTGGTACAGGGACGCTCCCCACTGATGATACAGTCGTTGTCTTATAAACCGCACCCCCCGCCACTTTGCGGCTTGCCCCGCCATTCACACCCTTGGCGGTTTGGGTGTCTTTGCCCCATGACACATCGGCCAGGCTCATGCCAACCCCCAAACCAACCTTCACGCCCCATTCTTTATTTTGGCCAAACGAAAACCGGTAACTGGGGGTAATGGTTAAAATATTATATGGGTTGGTGTAATCCATGCCACCATTCGACCATTTGCTGGTAAAGCCCAAATAATCACCCGAAACGCCAAACCCCGATTTGTGGGTCCAACCCAACCTTGCGCCGTAACCAACCGCGCCGTTGGCATTGCCCGTGCCAATGTCATTGCTGTCCCAATTGCTGGCGAAATTAAAAACATAACCCAAATTGGCGGTCAGGTTTATTTTCCCCGCCACCGCGTCAAACAGCGGGTTTTTCACGCCCCATTGGCCAGATGAATTGGCGGTTTTTGCGGTTTGCGTGGTTTGTGCCAGGGCGGTGGTGGTGAAAACCGCGCTGGATAACACGGATGTAATTAACAGCGCAAATAATTTTTGCGCTATCGCTTCGCTGTTTGAGCGCGAAGTTATTTTGGTGCGTAATTTATTTGTCATGATGGTTGATTGTTAAAAATTAACACCCAACCCCGCGCCGATGAAGAGGGCGAGGGGGCCGGATTTTTGCAATTGGTTGGCGGTGCCGTTTTGGCCGTCGTATTTCACATTGGCCAACCCATGAATGTAACGCAGATTAATGTCGCCGTGAAATAAACCATTGTCATATTCAACCGCAACCTCTGGCGCCAACACAAAACCCGCATCGTCCTTCGCCGAACCGCCCGTTGATGCACCCGCGACAACACATGACCCTGCGCCATTCGCAATGCCATTCCATGTGCCGCCCCAAACAAGGCAAGCAACCTCGGGGGCGACGGCGCCAGAGCCTGATACTATTAAAACACCCGAAGAACCGAGGGTCAAATCTACACCATCAGATGATGTAACGCCTAGGCCTTTCAGCCAATCTGCAATTTGGGCGTTCGTAACAGCATTCCCCGCCCCATTATTGCACTTGTTACGAACACCTGAACCAGCCAAGCTATCAGCTGTGTTCTGAAGCGCAGTAGCATTACCATCCGGGCCACAGACCGTTGGTTGCCACACGGGTGGGTTAGCACCGGCTGTAACAACAGATGCCTGATAAATCGCACCCCCCGCGACCTTGCGGCTTGCCCCGCCATTCACGCCCTTGGCGGTTTTGGTTGTCCCCCATGACACATCGGCCAGGCTCATCCCAATCCCCAAACCAACCTTCACACCCCATTCTTTATTTTGGCCAAACGAAAACCGGTAACTGGGGGTAATGGTTAAAATATTATATGGGTTGGTGTAATCCGTGCCACCATTCGACCATTTGCTGGTAAAGCCCAAATAATCACCCGAAATGCCAAACCCGGATTTATGGGTCCAACCCAACCTTGCGCCGTAACCAACCGCGCCGTTGGCATTGCCCGTGCCGATGTCATTGCCGTCCCAATTGCTGGCGAAATTAAAAACATAACCCAAATTGGCGGTCAGGTTTAATTTCCCCGCCACCGCGTCAAACAGCGGGTTTTTCACGCCCCATGATTTTTGCCCTACCGCTCCGCTGCTTGAGGGCGATGTGGCGGTTTGTGCCAGGGCGGTGGTGGTGGTGGTGGTTGTGCCGGCCAAGATGGTGGCCAGCAATAAAACCGAAGTATTTAACAGGTTGTTTTTT
>JASGCL010000083.1 GCA_030054115.1 Hydrotalea sp. | reverse complement strand
GGCCAAAAAGGACTTATCCACAACAATATTGCAAGTTTTGGGGATAGGGTATTGCGCGCCCGTGCGAACAGCCATAAACACAAAATGTTGTGTCCCGACAACATAAAAACACAAGATTTTGTGATTTTTTGCTTTAAAAAACGGGCAATTGGTGTAAATGTTGCATGTTAAAGAAACAAAAAAAAATAAAAAGAAAAGAAATAGGAAAAAACCATGACCAAACAAGATGATTACAATGACAATTATAACAGCGAACGCGCCCCGCAAGAGGCGCATCGCACGGTGCAAGAGGACGTGCAAGATGCCAGCAATTATGCTACAATAGGTGGCCTAGGCGAAAACCAAACGGCCAATGCCCAACCAATCGATGTGGTGCGCACCAATATCAGCAAAAAAAAATTACACCAACCAACAACAACAAAATCTGACAGCAACAACATGGGTCAAACCGCCACCCCCCGCAATCACCCCAATTTAACATCCGGCGCCATGCAAACCCCCATCGGCGCGCTCGATGAATTGGCAATGGGCGAAGACGTCATCGACGGCAATGTGCGCCAAAATGATAAGGGGCGGCGCATTGTTATCAACCACGACCGCAATAGCCTGCTCACCGATTTTGGCAAAGAAACCTTGAAAGACCGCTACCTGGTTGGCAATGAAACATTCCAAGATTTATTCGCACGGGTTTCATTATATTATTCTGACGATTCGGCCCACGCCCAACGGCTTTACGATTACATGTCGCAACTTTGGTTTATGCCGGCGACGCCGATATTGTCCAACGGCGGCACCGAACGCGGCCTGCCCATTTCGTGTTTTTTGAACGAGGCCACCGACTCGCTCAAGGGCATTGTCGACCTGTGGAATGAAAATGTCTGGCTGGCGGCGCGCGGCGGCGGCATCGGCAGTTATTGGGGCAACCTGCGGTCGATGAATGAACAGGTTTCGCTGTCCGGCAAAACATCGGGCATTGTGCCATTTATCAAGGTGATGGAATCCATCACCCACGCCATTTCCCAAGGGTCGATTCGCCGCGGTTCGGCGGCCATTTATTTGCCGGTGTGGCACCCCGAGATTGAAGAATTCACCGAAATTCGCCGCACCACCGGGGCCGACCCGGTGCGCCGCGCCCCCAATTTGCACCACGGCGTGGTGATAAACGATGAATTCATGCGCGCCGTTGAACGCGACGACCTGTGGGCTTTGAAATCGCCCAAGGATGACAAAATCATCACGCGGGTTAAGGCGCGCGACATTTGGATTAAAATCCTGACCGCGCGGGTCGAAATGGGCGAGCCATATATTTTGAACATCGACCATATTGCCCGCGCCCAACCCGAACATCACAAATTGGCGGGGTTGCAGGTTAAAACATCGAACCTTTGTTCGGAAATCACCTTGCCGACCGGCATCGACCATTTGGGCAAAATGCGCACCGCGGTCTGTTGCCTCAGCTCGCTGAATTTGGAAACCTATGACCAATGGAAAAATGACGAGATGATTGTCGAGGATGTGTTGCGGTTTTTGGATAATGTTCTGCAAGATTTTATCGACAACGCGCCGCCCGAATTTGCCAATGCAAAATATTCGGCGATGCGCGAACGGTCGGTTGGGTTGGGGGTTATGGGGTTCCACAGCTTCCTGCAATCAAAAATGATTCCATGGGAAAGCGCGACCGCCAAGGCCTATAACAAGAAAATTTTTAAAGACATCAAGGAAAAGGCCGACCAAGCGTCGCACAAATTGGCCGACGAACGCGGGCCATGCATGGACGCCGCCGAATTTGGTTTCAACGAACGTTTTTCGCATAAAATTGCCATCGCGCCAACCGCGTCGATTTCCATCATCACCGGTGGCACCAGCCCGGGCATCGAACCCATCGTCGCCAACAGCTTCACCCACAAAACCCTCAGCGGGTCATTCACGGTGCGCAACCGCCATTTGGAAAAATTATTTAAGGAAAAGGGACGCAATGACCCCGAATTATGGAGTCGCATAACCATGAACGCCGGGTCGGTGCAAGATTTAGATTTCTTGACGCCAGACGAAAAATTGGTTTTCAAAACCGGCCACGAAATCAACCAAGAAACCTTGGTCATTTTTGCCGCCGACCGCACGCCATATGTTTGCCAAGCGCAATCGCTCAATTTGTTTTTGCGCCCCGACGTGCATAAAAAAGACCTACACCACATCCATTACCTGGCGTGGAAATTGGGCGTGAAAAGCCTTTATTATTGCCGGTCGCAAGCCATTAAACGTGCCGAAAAACGCCACGACCTGATGGGTTCGGTGCTGGAGGCCGCGGCCGAAAACGGCTTGCTCGACACGCCACGCACACAAACCAACGCCCCCACCGCCAACCCCAACGACGGCGAAGTATGCGAGGTTTGTCA
>JASGCL010000082.1 GCA_030054115.1 Hydrotalea sp. | reverse complement strand
CAGGGCCGCGCGGTGCGACATAAGGTTTAAATCAACTCATTTGCTTAAAAATTAACCCCGAGGCCGCCACCGACGAAGATGCCAATCGGCCCCGATTTGCTGGTGTAATTAACATTGAGGGCGTCGTTTAGCTGTTCATCCTCGTCGTCATAAAGTTTGGTTTTTTTAAATTCATGGAAATAGCGAATATTCATATCGGCGTGAAGAATGCCGTAATCATATTCAAAACTTACCTGCGGCACAATAACCACCCCTATATCTTTGGCTGTCTCTCCCGGGTTATGAACTGGCAATGCATGTGGGCCGATGTTGGTTGGCACCGGTGTTGCCTCCGGCCCAAGGTTGGTGAGCAAAAAACCTATATCCCCCTCGACTATTCGCGCCGCCGCTTCCCCGCCCGCTGGCGTGGCGGCTTGGGCCTCGCAACTTACATGTCTGCAACGTGCAACATATTCGGCGCGCGATTCTGTCGGCCAGGCTGAGCCAGTTGTATCAAAAGTTGGCCAATGGGCCGGTGGGATATAAAATAACCGACGCCACACGCCGAAAGAAATCGGGTGCGTATCGTCAGCGCCAATACCCAACAGGGTTCGGTGGTCAAACGACCGGATGTCACCTCTCTCTGGCACAAAAAATTGTGACAAGTATTTATCGGTAAAGCCTTTGCCGGTAGCGCCAGGACCAAACAACCCGGAGACTCCCGTGCAATGACTTACCCCGTCTGGCTCGTTGACGCTGTCGGTGTAGGTCACGTTGCCAGCACCGCAGTTGCCAACGTTACTGCTGGTGTTGATGGTATAGCTAGCATTACCCACGACCCGCAAGCCGCCCGCCCGCGCCGAGGTATTGCGTGATTTATTCCAACTGATAATTGGAATATCGACGCCAACCCCAAACCCGATGCGAATAGCAAAATGCCCATCGCTATCCAATTTAAAACGATAATTCGGCGTCAGGGTAAGAATATTATACGTCGCATTATAACCATATTGGTAAACGGCATTATCGCCCAGGCCGGTGCCGTTGACCTTATTTTTAAACGACAAATAATCAGCCGACAGCCCAACACCCACCCGATGGGTATAACCCAGCGATACACCATAACCAACCGTGCTAAATTTTGAACTGCTGAGGCCGAGGCTTTTAAAATTGCTAGGTTGCGATAAATTGTAAGCATAACCGACATCGGTTTTTAAGCTTATTTTGCCGTCAAGGGCACGCTCCATCGCCGGCCAAATCCCCGGCATTTTGTCAATCATCATCATCGGCTCGGCCGGCTTGTTATTTTCTGCATTTTCTTCCGCGTTTTTTTGCGCTTGCGCGGCAATTTGGTTTGCCAACTCCTCTTTTTCTTTTGCCTGCTCAGCGTTGGCGTCCGCTTCTTTAGCGGTCTCTTTTACTTGTTGCTGTGCGTCGTTGCTTGCTTGTTCGGCGGCCTGCTGTTTGGCCTGTTGCGCGGCGGCCTGCTTCGCCTTATCGGCGGCATTTTTCTTGGCTTGCGCGGTGCCATTTTTTTGTGCCTGTTCTTCGGCAACCTGCTTGGCCTTTTCAGCGGCTTCGGCTTTGGCCTTTTCTATCTCGGCCTGCTTCGATTTCTCAGCCGCGTTTTTTTCGGCTTGCGCCACGGCAAGTTCTTTGGCGCGTTCTTTTGCCTGCTCGGTGGCGGCCTCTCTTGTTTTTCGTTTTTCTTCGGCCGCTTGTTGTGCTTTTTGCTTTTTGGCGGCGGCCTGCTTGGCTCTTTCCTTTTCATTAATCACGTTGACCACGCCCGGCTGTATGTTTTGCTCGCTTGGTGCGCCGGTAATATTATTGATGCTTTCTTCCGGCACCTTAATCGGCACGCCACGTTTAAGACCGCCGCAATAACCGATGCAAAAAATCAGGGTGAAGACCGTGCCCTCGGGGGTTGCTTCCAATTTGCCAACGCCCAACCCCACACCTTCTTTGGGCTTACATTTGTTAAAAAAACCAACATAGTCGGTTTTATGGCCACCAAGCGACGAGATATAACAGGTCGCCTCATCCAACGATAATGTTTCTTCAATTTGCTTATGCACCTCGTTCGGTTTTGCGGCAGGCGTCGCATCCGCCATATCGGGTGCCATGCCAGATGATTGCGCCAAAGCAATCGGCGACGGCGCAAGTATCGCCAGCACGGTCATAACACTCATTATATTTTTAAAAATCTTATTCACTTCGGAACCGCCTCATCCGTCCGTCAGGTGGCACCCTCAAGGCCAGCTTAGACTGCTCAACCCTATATCCCCACCTGTTTCCGAAACCGCCACTACGCGGTGCCATCATAATACAGGCAAAAGAACGGTAGGATTAGGCAACCAAAGACGTTATCGCCCAAACTCATCGCTTTGCGGCGTTAGTTCACAAAATGAATATTAAAAATTAAGACCAATTGCGCCGCCGACAAAAAACGCCAGCGGCCCCGATTTG
>JASGCL010000081.1 GCA_030054115.1 Hydrotalea sp. | reverse complement strand
TACTGACTTAAAAACATCACCACGAAGGCGATGGCGAAGATGATGATAATCATGTTGTGCTTGGGTGTGTTATTAGGTTTTGGTTAAAATGAAATGGTTAATACCGCGTTCAACAGGTGAACATTGCCCGGGGTATAGAGCACCGGTTGCGCGTTGCCGCCGGACGATTGATTGCCAACCTCGATATTTTTACCAAAGGGGATTAAATAATTATATTTAACGCCAACCGCCCAATTGGTGGCAAAAAACCAATCAAAACCCAAACCGATTTGAAACAATCCGGTGATGCCAATCGCCGATTTTTTGTAATCCTTGGTCTGGCTGATGTCTTTGTTCAACCACGAAATAATATCCATCCCCAACCCCATGCCAAGGAACGGCGCTATCAACCCCTTATCAGATTGCAATGGCCGCCAATTGGCCTCGGCCAGCACCATCGTGCTTTCAATCAATTGGCTGTTGCCCTCGACGATTTCTTCGTCCTTATCACCCGCGACAATGGTCGCGCCCCACCGCCCGTAATTTACAACGCCGCTTACGTCGATTTGCGCTATCGTGCCGCGGTTAAACGACGCGCCGAACGAACCGCCAACGTCCCAGCCAATTGTATCGGTCATTAATGTATCGGCCGAACCGCCGCGCACAATAATCGCGTTGCTGGGGAATAACATGCCGCCATCGATTCTTAAATTAAACCAGGTTGGTTTTTTTATCGATGTCACCCTTGACCCATAGCCGAAATCTTCGGCACTGGCGGCATTATAATTTTGGGCGTAATCTTGCGCGAATTGTTGTGTTTTTGGTTGGGTATTATTTTTAATTGGCACGACCTTACTGCCATAACCAAAATTCTCGGCGGTTTGGGTTGAATTTTCGCCATAGTTTTTGGCATGGGCGGTTTGCCCATGGCCGGTGGCGACGGCCAACAGGCAAAGCAACCCCACATCTATTAACAACCTTATTCGATTGTTGTATTCTGATTTGTTCATAATAGTCAGGGATAGCAAAAAACGTGCCAGTTATGCCCGTGCCATCGCGCGGCATGGCGTTACAAGCGGTAACCTTAGTGAACAAAAAAATTCTTTTCCTGCAAAAAATACTTGTGAAAGAAAATTTTTCTTGTTACAAAAAATCATGGATAAAGTAGATTTTTCAGGAAAGATAGTTGTGCTCGGCTTTGGGTCTATCGCGACCGGCCTGGTGCCGTTGTTGTTCAAACATTTCAACAACCCGCACCTGACGGTTATCACCGCCGACGACCGCAATATCGACATTGCGCATCATTACAAAATCAACCACATCATCAACCCGGTGACGCGCGATAATTACAAGGAATTGTTGGCTACGCATTTGAATGCCGGCGATTTTTTGGTCAACCTCAGCGTTGATGTCAGCTCGGTCGCCCTTATCGAATGGTGCCATGATAACAAAGTTCTTTATATCGATACCTGCATCGAACCATGGGTTGGGTTTTACACCGACACGTCGCTTTCGGCTTCGCAACGCAGTAATTACGCCCTGCGCGAATCGGCGATTGCCAAACGCACCCAGTGGCAACAACGCGGCGACAAAGACAACCCGACGGCTATCATCGCCCATGGTGCCAACCCGGGGGTGGTTAGCCATTTTGTGAAGCAAGCATTGTTAAATGTTGCCAAGGACACCGGCCACAACACCGCCACGCCGCAAACCAAGCAAGAATGGGTCGAATTGGCTTGCAACCTGGGGGTTAAGGTTATTCACATCGCCGAACGCGACACGCAATATAGCGTGAACCCAAAATTACGCGGCGAGTTTGTTAATACCTGGAGCATCGATGGTTTTTATTCGGAGGGTTGCCAGCCCGCCGAATTGGGTTGGGGTAGCCACGAAAAGGAAATGCCGAAAGACGCCAGCAAACATGAATTTGGTTGCGGCGCGGCGATTTACCTGCATCAACCGGGGGCCATTACCCAATGCCGGTCATGGACGCCGGATGAAGGGCCCTATCATGGTTGGATTATCACCCACAACGAATCGATTTCGATAGCCGATTATTTCAGCGGCGAGGTTAATGGTAAACAATACCGCCCGACGGTGCATTATGCCTATCACCCGTGCGACGCGGCGGTGGCGTCGCTCCATGAATTGGCCGGCCATAATTTTGAATTGCAAGAAACGCAACGGCTGATTGGTAATGATATTGTTGACGGCGTTGATGAGCTGGGGGTTCTGCTGATGGGGCATAAAAAAACTTCCTATTGGTATGGGTCAAATTTGTCGATAAACCAGGCACGCGAGTTGGCCCCGCAAAACAGCGCAACCAGTTTACAGGTTACATCGCCCGTTTTGGCCGGTATTATTTGGGCGATTAAAAACCCCAACGCCGGTATTTTGGATTCTGACGAATTGCCGTTTGACGAAATTTTGGAAATCACCATCCCCTACCTCGGCGACATGGTTGGCAAATACAGCGATTGGACGCCG
>JASGCL010000080.1 GCA_030054115.1 Hydrotalea sp. | reverse complement strand
CCTTGGGTTTGCTTTGTCGGCATTGCCCATTCTTATCTTGCTGGCCCTGGGCTTGGTTGGCGCGGTTATGTCCTTAGTCGGCGCAATATAGATTAGCAAAAAATTCCACGCTCAAACATAGAAGCGATAGGGCAATTTAAATTGAGCGCAACATATAGAAGCAAGTGAGGTCTGGGCTTGTATTCATGCGAATTCATTTCGCGCGAATAATATAAAGCAAGCATGTTTATCAACAAATTGCGGAGCAATTTTTTGATAAGTTATATTGCCTGCGCAATTATTTTGCTATTACGACCGATGATTCTCTCTTTTTCGCAATATTTTTAATGGTGGCGAAAAGCTTTTGATTACCGGCGGTGTTGCTATCAACAATTAAGCAAGAAGCGACAAAAGCACCCACCACCGCTGAGCGGACGTCTTCCACCTTATAACAGGTTTTTTTACCATAAAAATTTTCTAAGTATATTTTGCTGGTTGCATCCGGGCTGTCAATCGCGCCGTTGGGGGCATTGGCCAATCGCGTAGAATTAAGATTGATATAGGTTAATCCATTGCCCGTGTTGCGGATTAATACTGGCTCGATAACATCGCCCTTGCCCCCCATCGCTGGCTTGACCACAATCATCTTGGCGTAACGGCGAATATCGCCGCCAAAAATATCAACAATGGTGTAGGGCAATTGATTAAGCAAACTTATCGTCTGTTGCGATCGCGCCGCAAGATTTTGGTATCTTGCAAATAAGGCCGGATAGGTTTGTCGCGCCGCGTCATTAAAATAAATAATAAATGGCACGCGCAACATGTCATGGCGAAACCGCGACGAATCATGCCCCAAATTATAATCTGGGCTTTCGCCATGGTCAGAAAAATAAATAAAAACCACCGGATGGGGATTGTTGGCAATTTGCTTTATCGCCGCGTTGATATTGTTATCAATATAATTCATCGCGCTATCATAAGCGTCTATGGTTTTTATAAGCGAGGCTTTGCCGTCATTTTTTATAACATCGGTCAACGGCCTATCGGATAGGCTGGCATCAATTGGCGCGATAAAATTTATTGGCAGGGATTGTAAATAAGGCGTGTGACCAGCATAAGAATGCAACCAAACCAGCGTGTTGTTATTGTTGGCAAATTTTTTGCTTAACTTGCTCAACCACGGCAATAAAAAAATATTATCTTTGGTTGTGTTAAAATGCGTTTCCATGTTCCGGAAAATGGTGACCGAAAAGCTTGCCCAAGCCATGCCATCGGGTTGCGTGCTGATGTAATAGTTTTTTATACCGCTGTTAATCAGAACTTCGATTAAGGGTATCCGACTTTGCGCATCTATCGGGGTAAAAATATTTTGGTCGGTCGGTCGGAAGCTAAAAACATTTAATAACGATGGCGTGGTGTGCGAAAAAGTTGCAAAAACATTGTTGAAAACCAGCAATTTGCCGCTGGCCGCCAATTTGTCCAGGCGCGGCGTGGTTTCGCGATAATAACCATAAAGCGACCAGTGCATGGCCGAAGTTGATTCGCCTACGTAAACCACCATCTGCAACCCTTGCCTTGTCATCGACAATGGCGGCAAGAGGTTGACATATTGCACCCCCACCTCTTTTAAGAAATGGCGATGGTTGATAAACGATTTTATTGAACGGGCATAAAGCCGATGGATGGGCAGGAGTATCATTAGTGCTATTAAAAAATAATAAAAAATAGCAAAATATTTTTTGTGCGCCGGATAAACCTCCTCAACATAGTGCTTCACCACCAGCATAAGCACTACACCCAACAAGGCCACCGCCAAGGTAACGATATTACATGCAAAGCCGATACTGCTCATCAAGCTGTTGATTAATGCCCAAGCCTCCTTCAAGTCAAAATGCTGTATTTCTAAAATAGATTCATCGCCGGTGTTCCTCAAATAATCAGAAATTGATTGATAGGTTAATAGCGTAAAAAAAGACAATGGCAATAAAACAATCGGCAAGAGGTATTTCTTTTTTTTGATGGAATTAAAACTTAGCAAGCAAGCGGCGATAAAGAAAAAATAACCATCAGCTTTTAAGTTAAAAAAGATACTGGCGGCGTTAAATCGCGAACGGATACTATCCTTCCAACCGCCATTATAAATATCGGCGTGATGATAAAAAAACAAAAATACTATCAATGCCCAACCACCAATAAGCAGTGCGCGCCCCCACGCCCCGCGCCCAACAATTCCACCAAGCCCACGCCAAAGCCCCGGCCATTGTTTTGCGCGCCATTGATGATTTATCATATCACGCGCCAACCAAAACCCCAGAATCAAGGTTACGCCAAACCCAATCACCGCCGGGTCAAAAAAGAATTCTAACAGCGCAATAATA
The DNA here is from genome assembly GCA_030054115.1 of Hydrotalea sp. Taxonomy (NCBI): domain Bacteria; kingdom Pseudomonadati; phylum Bacteroidota; class Chitinophagia; order Chitinophagales; family Chitinophagaceae; genus Hydrotalea; species Hydrotalea sp. The sequence continues at coordinate 242 of JASGCL010000080.1, read as the reverse complement.
AATAGGTAAGGAAGCGATTGGCTGATTAATTGATAAGCCCGTGCCCATATATTTTTATGTCGAAAATAAAATTTTCTTCTACCCCGTGTTTTTTTCATATTCCCCTGCCACCTTATTGTTACTATAACTGCTATTTAAATTCAACTTTATTGATAAATAATAGCGATAAGATGACGCAAAAGCGGTTATTTTTCATTTGCTTTTTGTTGGCGTTTTTGCTTAAAGGGTTTTAATAAGAAATA
>JASGCL010000079.1 GCA_030054115.1 Hydrotalea sp. | reverse complement strand
GCTCTAGCCTTCCAAGCTAGTGACGAGGGTTCGATTCCCTTCACCCGCTCCAGCCCCGTGCCATCCATTTAATTATCAAGCAATTTACATTTGCAATAACTGTTGACGCGGTGATTGCGCACGCCGCCATTTGTTGATGACGATATAGCCTTGTTACGAGCGTTTAATACGCAAACGTTAGCTAAGAAAAATTGCGCCAAAGCAAGGAAGGCAATGTGGCATCGCTATTCCCCCGTCGCTTTTTTTTCAAAAACCCCGGCCAAAAGCCGTTTTGTTGTAAAATCGCCCCTAAGGGGAAAATTCTATAAATAAAAGTAAAAATAACTATTGACAACTATTGGTTTAGTAACTAAACTTTTGGTTGATTTTAGTGTATTTGGAGGGTTTATGGAGAACAATGGAAAACAGCGGGGATTATTTGGGCTATATCGACATGCAATAACCACCATTATCGCCATCGCCGGTGCGGCCAATGTTGCGCATGGTGCCCGTGCCGTCACGGTGCCGCTTGTCATGGGGGTTGATAAGGGCGATGGCCAAACGCCGCGGGTTTTTTTGCGTGATGAACCGTCCGTCGGTTTTTATTTAAAAGGCGATGTCGGTTATGTTTTTAATTTCGCCGGCGGTTTAGCAAAAACCGGCGGCCAAAATAGCGGCAATAATAATACCGGTAAGGGTGGCAATATTGCCTACGGCGTTACCCTGGGGTGGAATGATCAATCTGGGGTCGGGGTGGCGGTTGATTATTTGGGGTTAAGCGGTGGCTGGTCGGCCAATGACCCAAGCGGCCTGGTCAAAAATACCTACAGCGCGCGTTATGATATTGTTACCTTCCTCCCCAGTTATCGTTTTACCCTGCTTAAGGATCAATGGTGGTTGCGTGTCGGCTTGGGGATGGGGGTTAATATCTCTCGCCTAACATGGGGCGGGCGGGCCAATGCCGCCACTGGCAATAGCCGAGTAACCAGCGGCGCGATATATAAGGATGCAAACGCGACCTATCACTCCGACGGTACGGGTGGGGCGACGGCGAACTTTGCCAACCGCACGCCGGCCATCAACGCCGCCTGCACCTATGGCATTTATTTTGACAGCAATCTACCGCCTGAGCCACTGACATTATTGGACAAGATTACTGGCGTTGCTGTTGCGGACTATACGACCTTCATGGGATACACCGAGTATAGCACTTGTATGCATGATTATGAGAATGTGGTGCTGAATCCGAATCCAGGACCACCACATACCCCGACTTTTTATTTTCTGATGATAACCGACAATGATATTGTTAATGGACTTAAGAATAAATCGATAGTCTATGGCGGTGGGGCGGTTGCGCGTGGCGTGTGGACACAGCTGACCGATACACTGGCGAACTTACAACTTTTGGCAGACGCGACGGAATATAGTTTAAAAATCCCTCCTGATTATAACGCGGGCACCATGGTAACCATCGATAATAATATCTGGCGTTCGCTAAGCACCAGCCAACAACGGGCAATGATAGCCAGCGGGGCAGTTACCAACAGCGATTTAACCGCCCTGGGCGGCACCAGCGATGTGGCGATTGGGTTTGTTATCGCGCCGCAGATAGGTGTCGAATGCGAATATGGTTTGTTCCACGCCGATGTGAACATTCGTTATTTTCATGAATTAACCGCGATAAAATATTACGGGGGCGAGGGTGTCGGTGCCGGCGCGCAGCAGGTGCTTTATTCGGCCGCACCCGGGCCATTGGGCGTATATTTGGGCGGTGGTTTGGGGGTCAATTTTTAAACAATTTATTTATCAAAAAATTGTCCTGACAATTTTTTGATGACGAAATTCCAGCATTAGAAAAGTTAAATCATAAACATAAACAGCAAGGAGCATATCATGAAAAATAAATTATCCACCAAAATAACGGCCGCGCTGTTAATTACATCCACGCTATCCAGCGTGGTTTTCACCACCCACGCCAACGCACAAGCCGCCACTTCTGGCACGGGCGCAAACGGCCCCCTGCTTGCGAACGCCGTTGCGGGAAAATTGTTGTTAAAGGCCGATGTCGGTTATGTTTACAGCTTTGCCGGCGATTGGAATAAATCAAATTCGTCAAGCCCCAGCATCGGTGGCAATACATCCACCGCGACCGGCGGGGTTGGTTACGGGGTTAGCTTGGGTTGGACCAGTAAAACCGGTTTTGGCCTGTCCGCCGATTATTTGGGTTTTAATCATAAATGGACAGGCTTGGGCACCAGCGACGCAACAACGCAATTTAATTATGACGCGCCATATCACGTAATGACCATTACCCCAAGTTACCGGTTTAGATTGGATTCCGCCGACAATTGGGGTTTGCGCATTGGGTTAGGTGTGGGGTTCAGCCTGTCCGATGTCAGTTGGGCAAAAAACCTGTCGGCCAGCGGCGCGCAAAGCGGCGGATTGAGGGTGGCGGGGGGTGCGGTTTACTCAATTCAGAGCAATAGTAATGATCCCTATGTCAATGCGACATCGGGCGCGACGGGCGATATTCATACCTGTTATCATCATCTGGGCAACAATCGTGCGCTTGGTGGCATCATTGCGGATTCCAATGTTGAAACCGATAATTCAGGTTATACACCCTTGGCAAATAAATGTTATTATACTTCTGATGCCAACT
>JASGCL010000078.1 GCA_030054115.1 Hydrotalea sp. | reverse complement strand
CCAATTCTGCTCCTTGTTTTTTTTGTCTAATGGCGGGGCGGCGCGGTTGAGGGAAAGGTCAAGGTCGCTGAAAATTATCGGCGTGCGCAGGTAACCCATCGTCTCGGCCGCGCCACCCGCCGCACCACCACCCGCACCACCCGAACCCGAACCACCCGCACCCTTATCACCCGCCGCAACCTTATCACCCGCACCACCGCCCGAACCCGAACCACCCGCCTCACCCACCCCGCCGCCCACAGCCCCAAGGGGTAAATTCAATTGCATGGCGCGGGCGATAATTTGCGGGTCGGCCAAGGCCTCGGCCACGGTGTTTATCGGCCCGGCCGGCACGCCGATGTTTTCCAATTTTTTTAACAAATCGTCGCGTTGAAACGCGGCAAATTTTTCCGCCAATATCGCCACCAATTGCTCGCGGTTTTTCACCCGCAATTCATTGGTTTTAAATTCCGCCGCCACCGCCAACCCCAACATCGCCATTAATTTTTCAAATTGCGCGTCGTTGCCGCATGCCAGAATAAACGGAAGTTTATTCTTAACATCATTGTTAAACGGCCGCCCCGCGGCCGAATAAAAAACTTGATACGGCGCAATGTTCGGGTGCACATTGCCCAACCGCGTTGGCACAATCCCAGACGCAAAATAATTCGACGCCTGGTTCGCCAACACCCCAACCATGGCGTCGAACAACGCCATGTCGATATGTTGCCCCCGACCATTTTTTTTGCCGCCGGTTTTTTCGCGATGGTAAAGGGCGGTGGTAACCGCCGTCGCACCATAAAGGGCGGTGATAATATCGGCCAATGCAACGCCAATTTTTTGCGGTTCGCCGCCCGGCGCACCGGTGATATCCATAAACCCCGACATGCCCTGCACAATATAATCGTAACCCGCCCGCGCGGCATATGGGCCGGTTTGGCCAAAACCGGTTATCGAACAATAAATCACGCTCGGGTTATTTTTTTTTATCGACGCGTAATCCAACGCGAATTTTTTCAAACCGCCGACCTTAAAATTTTCTATCACCACGTCGGCGCGGCCAGCAAGTTTTTGCACCCGCGATAAATCATCGGCATTATTAAAATCGGCCAGCAGGGATATTTTCCCGCGATTGCATGCATGGAAATAGGCCGCGGTTTTTTCATCCCCCGTGCCGTCGCCAACGAACGGCGGCCCCCAACTTCGGGTGTCGTCGCCGCCCATGTTGCCCGCGCCGGCATCATTGCATGATTCAATTTTCACCACCTCCGCCCCCAAATCGGCCAACACCTGGCCCAAAAATGGCCCGGCCAAAATACGCGCCAATTCCAACACCTTGATACCAGCGAGCGGTTTTTCTTTCGCCATTTTTTTTACCTGTCGGAGCCACGCAAATATCGGGGTTTAAAAAAACGCCTGCAGGCCGGTTTGCGCCCGCCCCAATATCAGGGCATGCACATCGTGCGTGCCCTCATACGTATTTACCGTTTCCAAATTTTGGCCGTGGCGCATCACGTGGTAAGCCGCCTGTATCCCATTGCCACCGTGAATGTCGCGCGCCATGCGGGCAATGTCCAACATCTTCATGCAATTGTTTCGTTTGATAAGCGAAATGGTTTCGGGCGACGCCGTGCCATCATCCATCATCCGCGCGACGCGCAACGCGGCGTTAAACCCCAAGGTTATTTCGGTTTGCATCTGCGCCAATTTTAATTGCACCAATTGAAATTGCGCCAGCGGTTTATTAAATTGTTGGCGCGTCATGGCGTAATCGCGCGCGCGGTGCCAACAATCCTCGCCCGCGCCAATCACGCCGAACGCAATGCCAAACCGCGCCCGGTTCAGGCAACCAAACGGCCCCTTTAACCCCGCGACATTGGGCATGATATTTTCCGCCGCCACGAAAACATCGCTCAAATGAATTTCACCGGTGACCGACGTGCGAAGCGACAACTTCCCCTCAATCTTTGGGCAATTTAATCCGGCCATGCCCTTTTCCAAAATGAAACCTTTTATCTGGCCGTCGTGCGCCGCCGATTTTGCCCAAACAATCAACACATCGGCAAATGGGCTGTTGGTTATCCATGTTTTACTGCCGTTCAGCAAATAACCTTTCTTACCATTTTGCGTGGTTGGTTCGGCGCGGGTTTTCATGCCGCCCGGGTCGGAACCGGCGGTGGGTTCGGTCAAACCAAAGCAACCAATTTTTTTGCCGGCCAATAGATCGGGTAAGTATTTTTGCTGTTGTTCGGCCGAGCCATAGGCCGAAATGGGGAAAATCACCAAAGACGATTGCACCGACAACATCGACCGAAAACCCGAATCAACCCGTTCCATTTCGCGCGCTATCAACCCGTAACTGGTGTAACTGGCGCCGATGCCGCCCAAATCGGGCGACAATGTTACGCCCAACAACCCGGCCTTGCCAAATTCTTGATAAATCGCCGGGTCGGTTTTTTCGTTCAAATACCAATCGCTGACTATCGGCAATAATTTTTCCGATGCAAATTGCCGCGCCGAATCACGGGTCAGGGTTTCTTCCTCGTTCAGGCTAGCGTCCAACAAAAATGGGTCTTGCCATTGAAATGGCGAAAGTTCAGGTTTCAACATAGGCTACCTATAGCAAACCGCGACCGCAATTATCAAACAATTTAATTGCGGGGGGACAGCGCAAAAAAAAGATGGTGGAGAAGAT
>JASGCL010000077.1 GCA_030054115.1 Hydrotalea sp. | reverse complement strand
TGATTTGTTGAAAGATGTTTTTGGTGAAACGCACGCTAAAATAACGAAGTGATAGTGCGAATAAATTGCCAAGGTTAGTTCGCCAACTTGATTTTTTATTCTTATAACTTTTTTTATATAAAAAACGTTACACGCCCCCCCCTGGCTAAAGCACGCCGACGGGCATTGCGGCATCACTATCTTCTCTACCTTTTTTTTGTGAGAAATTGCGCCAAAGCCTCCATTGCTTCAGCCGCCGACGAGGGATAAAAACAGGGAGCGAAGCGACCATGTTTTTTGGGTGGGTTCGTGCAACCTTTCCCTAATAAAAAACCCATAATAACTTAAAAACCAATTGCCCGCCACCTGTTTGACAATTAAAGACAAAAGGCGTATAAATTCATCACTAGGTGGTGCAATGGCATTTGGCCATTGCAGACAATCAAGCCTCATGAGAAAGGGACATATCATGAAAAAGAATTTATTCACTAAAATAACGGCCACGCTGTTAATTACATCCACGCTATCCAGCGCGGTTTTCACCACCCACGCCAATGCGCAAACCGCGGCCTCGTCCTCAAGCAGCGGAGCGGTAGGACAAAAATTTGCAAATGTCGGTAACGGCACGGGCGCGAACGGCACATTGCTTGCCAACGCAGTCGCGGGGAAATTATTGTTAAAGGCCGATGTCGGTTATGTTTACGGCTTTGGCGGCGATTGGAATAAATCAACCGCCGCAACCGGTGCCAGTGGCGGCAATAATGCCACAGGGGCCGGCACCGTCGGTTACGGCGTCAGTTTGGGCTGGACTCATAAATCGGGGTTAGGCCTATCCGCCGATTATATGGGGTTCGACCACAAATGGACCGGCGACGGCACAAGCGGCGCGAACGATTCCCTTGCCCAATATAATTACGATACAAAATACAATGTGGTGACATTCGTGCCAAATTATCGGCTAAAACTTGATAAGGCAGATTATTGGGGCGTGCGATTCGGTTTGGGCTTGGGCTTTAGCCTTTCCAATATCACTTGGGCGCAACAAACTGGCGGTGCACAAAATGGGGTACGGGTCGCCGGCGGGGCAGTCTATTCCGGTGCACCACAATGCCCTCTGCGGAAGGATGCCGCATCTGACAGTGCCGGCCAACCAGCATTGGCTAATACATGTGAACTTAGCGGGGCAGACGTCACTGATGACTCGATTGCCAGTTGGTTAATCAACGTCGGTGTTACGTCTGACGGCCGCCAACTTTTACATATACCAACCTCGATAATCATTTTCACCGAGGGCACCAACGGCCCGGTTGCCGCCGGTATTTTAAGCCAAGTAAAAAAAGCGACCGATGACGCCAGGGCGGCCTGCACCGCCCAGGGCGCGGCTTACATTTATACAATTGCCAATGGCGCCTGCACCAGCCCCTCCGGCAATGGTTCGGCAAATGGCGGCACGGGTTTTGTCATTGCGCCGCAGGTGGCGGTTGAATATGACAATGGTTTATTGCACGCCGATGTGAATATGAAATACCTGCATGAGGTTGTGGCGGTGCGTTACGCCGGGTCACAAGCCGCGCCGCAGGTTTCGTCTATCCCCGCGACAAACCCCGCCAAGGATTCAGATTCCATCGCCTACACCAGCAAAGCCGGCCCCCTTGCCCTCTTCATCGGCGCGGGTTTGGGCGTTAATTTTTAATCGGCATAACTTATGAGATAAAAACCATTAAGGTTTTTCTTTGCCGGTTAATTCTTGGTATTTTTTAAAATCGGCCTCGGCCAATTTTTCCAATTCCCGCGCCCGCGATTCGTTGCCCTGCGCACGTTCTACTTTCGCCCAATCTTGGAATGTTGTGCCACGCCTTTTAACTATCTTTGCATCTTGTGGATTTAACTGTAGGGATTTGTCATAACCTGCAAATAGCTCGTTTAAAATCTTCTATCGCTTCTTCATATTTCTTTAATGCGATTTTAGCCTCACCGCGATTATAGTAGGCATCTGTATATTGCGGGTTTAATTCTATGGCTTTATTAAAATCGGAGATAGCCTCTTTATATTTTTGCAATTCGCTGTTTGCCAAGCCACGATTAACATATGCGCCAATATTTCCGGAGTCTAGTTTTATAGCTTGATTAAAATCTTCTATGGCTTCTTCATATTGGCCTAAGATGCCTTTTGCAGCACCTCGGTTAACATAAGCCTCGATAAACTTTGCATCTAATTTGATTGTTTGGTTGTAATCTTGGATAGCCTCTTTATGTTGGCCAATGTGGTCTTTTGCAAAGCCACGATTATTATATGCGCTCGCATATTGAGGATTTAGTTTTAAGGCTTGGTTAAAATCTTCAATAGCTTTGATGTGTTGACTTAGATTGTTTTGTGCATTACCGCGATTATTATAAGCTATTGCCAATTTTGGATATAGCAATATGACTTGGGTAAAATCTTCAATGGCTTCGTTATCTTGTCCCAGCATGCCTTTAGCAACGCCTCGATTAATATACGCGCCAGCATCTTGCGGATTTAATTCTATCGCCTTGTCATAATCTTTAATGGCTCCAGCATAATCACCGGCTTGGTATTTAGCGTTACCATCATTAAAATAATCCTTCGCGCTTTTTTCTTCTTTTATTTCAAAATATTTTACCCACCCTTCAAAATCTGGGAAGAGGGTTATGGTGTTAATATCAAATAATTCGTTTAATGCTTTTTTAATAT
>JASGCL010000076.1:1528-2753 GCA_030054115.1 Hydrotalea sp. | reverse complement strand
CCCCGAATCGCCGCATTATGACAAACTGATTCGTTAGAGGCTCGAATTTTTGCAAACCATTCTAAATAACAATTTTTAAACCCATTTTATTTTAAGGAGAAACCCCATGTCATTATTAAACGCCGAACCAATTTACAAACCATTCCATTACCCCTGGGCTTACGAGGCCTGGCTGTTGCAACAAAAATTACATTGGTTGCCGGAGGATATCTCCCTGGCCGATGATGTGAAAGATTGGCAAGGCAAATTAACCCCGGGCGAAAAAAACCTGCTGACGCAAATTTTTCGCTTTTTTACGCAAAGCGATATCGAGGTCAATAATTGTTACATGCGCAAATACGCCGGCGTGTTCCAACCGACCGAGGTTATTATGATGCTCGCCGCCTTCGCCAACATGGAAACCATCCACGTCGCGGCCTATGCCTACCTCCTCGACACCATCGGCATGCCCGAGGTTGAATATTCGGCCTTCAAAAATTATAAAGAGATGAAGGACAAATACGATTACATGCAACAATGGGGCATGAAAACCCCAACCCAAATGGCCACCACCATGGCGGTGTTCGGCGCATTTACCGAGGGGTTGCAATTATTTGCGTCGTTCGTCATGTTGATGAATTTTCCGCGCTTTAACAAAATGAAGGGCATGGGGCAAATCGTTACCTATTCGGTGCGCGATGAATCGTTGCACACCGAATGTATCATTCGCTTGCATAATATTTTCTTGCAAGAAAACCCCGAGGTGAAAACGCCCGAATATGACAATACGTTGTTGGAAATTTGCAAATCGATTGTCAAGCACGAGGATGCCTTCATCGACCTGTCGTTTGAAATGGGGCCGGTGCAGGGGTTGACGGCGGAGGATGTAAAAAAATACATTCGTTACATCGCCGACCGCCGGTTGCAACAGCTGAATTTAAAACCGCATTTTGGTATTGAAAAAAATCCCCTGCCCTGGATGGATGAAATGATGAATGGTGTGGAATTCACCAACTTCTTCGAAAACCGCTCGACCGAATATGCGCGCGGTGCCACCACCGGCACGTGGGAGGAAGCTTTCGACGCGATTTTAGACCAAAAACCAGACGCGCCACAATTGATTCGCAATTCGCCGCGCGCCGGCGTTCCCGCCAGCAAGTAGGCAAATAATTTTATCAAAAAATTCTGCCCTCAAGCAGCGTAGCGTGCGCTCAAGTAACGAAGTGATAGCGCAAACAAATAGGGC
>JASGCL010000076.1:0-1428 GCA_030054115.1 Hydrotalea sp. | reverse complement strand
TCAAGCAGCGTAGCGTGCGCTCAAGTAACGAAGTGATAGCGCAAACAAATAGGGCGAATACATTGCCCTCAAGCAGCGTAGCGTGCGCTCAAGTAACGAAGTGATAGCGCAAACAAATAGGGCAAATACATTGCCCTCAAACAGCGAAGCGTGCGCTCAAGTAACGAAGTGATAGCGCAAACAAATAGGGCGAATTTATTGACTTTCTGCTAAAGGTTGTGTTATGGTAAGGATGAATTTGTAATCGGCCGCAATATGAAGCGACCGCCGTTTTCAGAAAGGGACAATCATGAAAACTTTAATCATGCGCCGCCGCATGGTTGTTGCCAAATTGGCCACCAGCCTGGTGGGTATAGTTTTTAACATTTGCCTGGTTGATATCGCCAATGCCGCCAATGCCGGCGACAAAGCCATGGTGAGTGGCGCGGCGCAAAAAAATCGCGACCTGCAATTGTTGGCAACCGTCGGCTATGTTTACAGCCTCGCCGGTGATTGGCATAAATCCAGCGCGGGCCAGGAAAGCAATAACAGATCAGTCGCGACCGGCGGTGTGGGTTATGGCGCGTCGTTGCTTTATAAACCATCTTGGGGCGGCGGGTTTGGCCTGTCGGTTGATTACACCGGTTTTAATCACGATTGGGTCGGCGGCGGCGGCAACAATGGCGTGACCGATTATAATTACAGCGCAAGATACGATATTTTTACCATCACGCCGAGTTACAGGATAGCACTCGATTCGCGCAACCACTGGGGGTTGCGGTTGGGGGTTGGGGTTGGTTTCAGCCTGTCAGACGTGGCATGGGGGCGGTCGCCATCGCCGGCAAATAACGCGGCGGCGCGGGTTGTCGGCGGTGCCAGTTACCATTTGAAAGATTACGACGGCGCGGTGTTGGGTATAGCCACCGCCTGCGTGCTGACCGATTCGCAAGGCGCGGGCGTTGGTCGCCAAGCCGCCAACAGCTGGTTCGGTTGTAACAGCAACCACCCAACCGACAGCAGTGATGCGGCGATAGTCGATTATTTAAAAAATAACACCGGCAATATTGTTGTAATTGACGACGACGGCCTGAATGGTGTCGATGACCCCGATGCCGAATACCCGGTGGCCTATAATGTATGGACCAAGGCGATGCAGACCAAATCAAGCGCGTTAAAATTGGCGTCGGTTGATGATTTTGAACATGGCTATCGGGTGGTTAGCATTCCCTACACCATTTGGAACAGGTTAAGCACCGAGACGCAAGAGGCGATTCAAAAATTGGGGGCATTGCCGACGAACATTGTTGGCGATTCGGGTTCGGCGAAGGACGACATGGGCTTTGTAATTGCGCCACAGGTCGCGTTAGAATATGACAATGGCGCGTTCCATGCTGATATTAACCTGCGTTATTTTCATGCATTAAAAGATGTGGAATATTATGGCAAGGA
>JASGCL010000075.1 GCA_030054115.1 Hydrotalea sp. | reverse complement strand
AATCCCCCAGCATCGGTGGCAACAAATCCACCGCGACCGGTGGTGTCGGTTATGGTGCGTCTCTTGGTTACACCCATAAATCCGGCCTTGGGTTATCAGCCGATTATTTGGGCTTTAACCATAAATGGACAGGGTTGGGCACCGACGTTAAGTCAAAAACAGAATTTAATTATGACGCGTCTTATCACGTTGTAACATTGGTGCCGAGCTATCGAATCAAATTAGATTCGGCAAATAATTGGGGTTTGCGGGTTGGTTTGGGGGTTGGTTTCAGCCTGTCCGATGTCAGCTGGGCGCAAAAAATTTCAGCCAGCAATGGCGCGCAAAGCAGTGGGGTTAAGGTTGCGGGCGGGGCATTTTATCAACAAACCGCGGGCCAGGCGTTTCCGCTGTCCATTTGTGGTGCGGGTAATACTAGAACTTTTTCTTTATTGCGGGATTCATCCGATAGATTTGAGGCTAACAGCTGTAACGACGCGGCGGGGTTACCATTTGCGGGGCTTCGCACCAATGATTTTGCAATAGCGACTTTTTTTAAATCAATTAATTTTACCCAAGCCGAATTAAAAAATATTCCAGAGCACAGCAACACAACATTGCATGGTATTATTATAAGCAATGGTGATAGCAATATAGCGACACCAATTTTGAACAGCTGTGTTTGGGGCATGGTCAATGGTTGTTACCAAGCCGACGGCTCGCAATATACCGCGCCCGCGCCATCAGGCGGTTCGGCGAAGGACGATGCCGGTTTTGTGCTGGCGCCACAGGTTGCGTTGGAATATGACAATGGTATGCTCCATGCCGATATCAATGTGAAATACATTCATGAACTATTCAACGTGCGTTATTTTGGCAGTGAGGGGTCGGTGGATGGTTTGGCAACATCCGGCGCGATAACTTACACCAGCATAGCCGGGCCATTGGCCTTGTTCGTCGGTGCCGGCTTCGGGATGAATTTTTAACAAACAAACTTCATGAGAAAGGGACATACCATGAAAAACAAAAAAATAATTATTACCATCGCCGCCGCGATGCTGATGACAACCGCCTTAAATAGTGCGGTTTTTAACAATTACGCAAAAGCGCAAGATATAAACACCAATTTATTGGCGAACAACGTCGATGGAAAATTGATGCTAAAGGCGGATATTGGCTATGTTTACAGCTTCGCCGGCGATTGGAACAAATCAAACGCAGAATCCCCCAGCATCGGTGGCAACAAATCCACCGCGACCGGTGGTGTCGGTTATGGCGCGTCTCTTGGTTATACCCATAAATCGGGCATTGGCTTATCGGCCGATTATTTAGGCTTCAACCATAAATGGACTGGTTTGGGCACCGACGTTAAGTCAAAAACAGAATTTAATTATGACGCGTCTTATCATGTTGTAACATTGGTGCCGAGCTATCGAATCAAATTAGATTCGGCAAATAATTGGGGTTTGCGGGTTGGTTTGGGGGTTGGTTTCAGCCTGTCCGATGTCAGCTGGGCGCAAAAAATTTCAGCCAGCAATGGCGCGCAAAGCAGTGGGGTTAAGGTTGCGGGCGGGGCGAATTATACGGCTGCTACAGGATTCCTTCCCCTGAATGTTTGCGGTGCTGATAATACCACTGCTCTTGCAGCTATTACGGATTCGGCAAACTTGTCGACCCCGAATAGTTGTAGGGATGGCGCGCTTGCGTCGATTGCTGGCATTACCGCAACCGATTTTGCTATCGCCACCATGTTAAAGAATGCTGGTTTTACCCAATCGGAATTATCAGCTATTGGTGCGACCACCACCACCACTCACGCGCACGGAATCAGTATCTCGCAGAATGCTACCAACACGGTTGGCCATATTGCGACACCGGTGTTGAACAGCTGTGTTTGGGGCATGGTCAATGGTTGTTACCAAGCCAATGGCACGCAATATACCGCGCCCGCGCCATCGGGCGGGGGCGGCACCCCGAGCGGCAACCCTGCCGCATCATCCGGCGGTTCGGCGAAGGACGATGCCGGTTTTGTGCTGGCGCCACAGGTGGCGTTGGAATATGACAATGGCATGTTGCATGCCGATATCAATGTGAAATACATGCATGAATTATTCAACGTGCGTTATTTTGGGTCCGAGGGATCGGTTGATGGTTTGGCAACATCCGGCGCGATAACCTACACCAGCATAGCCGGGCCCTTAGCCTTGTTCGTCGGTGCCGGCTTCGGGATGAATTTTTAACAAACAAACTTCATGAGAAAGGGACATACCATGAAAAATAAAAAAATAATTATTACCATCGCCTCAGCGATGCTGATGACCACCGCCTTAAATAGCGCGGTTTTTAACAATTACGCAAACGCGCAAGATATAAAAATCAACAGCGATAATGCCGACGGCAAATTAATGCTGAAGGCCGATGTCGGTTATGTTTACAGCTTTGGCGGCGATTGGAACAAATCAAACGCGCAGAGCCCCAGCATCGGGGGCAACAAATCGACCGCGACCGGTGGTGTCGGTTATGGCGCGTCTCTTGGCTACAGCCATAAATCGGGCATTGGCTTATCGGCCGATTATTTGGGCTTCAACCACAAATGGGCGGGGTTGGGCACCGACGTCAATTTAAAAACAGAATTTAATTACGACGCGTCTTATCATGTTGTAACATTGGTGCCGAGCTATCGCATCAAACTTGACGTCGCAAATAATTGGGGTTTGCGGGTTGGTTTGGGGGTTGGTTTCAGCCTGTCCGATGTTGCTTGGGCGCAAAAAATTT
>JASGCL010000074.1 GCA_030054115.1 Hydrotalea sp. | reverse complement strand
GATATTAAAAAATTTTGCGCCCTGCTCCGGCCTCCAAAACCTCTCTGCCCGTCATTCCCGAAGCCCGTAAGGGCTGTCGGGAAACCATTTCCGAGGCCTCCTCATGGAAAACTGCGAAAGGCTGTTGGCGTCAAAATTTTGTTTGAATAGCTTGAGATTTCTTTTCTATCACCCTTTCGTTTCGTTTAACTTGCGACGCCTCGGAAATGGTTCCCCGATAACTCGCGCTGGTCGCGCGAGTTTCGAGGATGACGGGTAGAGAGAGTCCGAACGGCGGCGCGGGTTAGAAAAATTTTCGAGAATGACGGACGGTGGGGTGTTAAAAAACGGCGGAGTAAAGAAAGATAAGAGAGGGCGATGCCACAAAGCCTCCCTTGCTGAAGCAATGGAGGCAATGTGGCATTTTTGGAACTGAAGTAGTAGCGCAAAAAAAAAGGCGATTGGGAAAGCCCAACCGCCTTTTTTAATTGAAAAGAAAACCTTTTTCTAAATCAACCGATTAAAAATTGATACCCAAACCCGCGCCGATGAAGAGGGCGAGGGGGCCGGCCATGCGGGTGTAAGTTATTGCGCCGGATGTTGCGGTGCCGCTGACCGAACCCTCCGACCCGAAATAACGCACGTTGAAAAGTTCGTGAATGTATTTAACATTGATGTCGAAATGCAACAGGTTGTTGTCATATTCCAAAGCAACCTGTGGCGCCAACACAAAACCCGCATCGTCCTTCGCCGAACCACCGCCGGCCGCCGCTGGGGTTGGGGGCGTGCAAACGCCATTGTCAAATGTCCCACCGCTGGCGGAACATGCTGTTTGTGCCCGGCTGACGTTTAAAACGCCCGCCGCGACCAACGCGACCTGCGTGTTATCACTCAACGCGCCCCAAACCGAATCGACCAGGGTTACCGCCGCGCCCGATTCAAATTCGGTATAGTTTTTTAAGGCATTGATGCCGGTTGTCTTGGTGGCATCGCCCAAAATCGCACTCCAAATGGCATAATCGACATTGCCACTGGAACCCGGGTCTAATGTTAACTTACCATCATTCAAACCGCCGGCAATTTTGCTTTGGCCACCCGAAATGTCGGTACCAAGGCCACGGTGAGATATGCCCGCCGCTGTGGCACTGGCACTACCACTCAAGCCACTGTCGAATGAAGGATTGCTTGAAGTTTTTGATGACCCATGGCCGGTTACTATTGGGGATGCCAATGAGCCAGCAACTAAAGTCTCAGAGCAATCAAACGCACCATAGGATACACCGAAATGGTCGGTGCCGCCTGAACTATCCGAAACCAAGGGTGCTATATTTATATTTAATGAACCTGCACCTGTTCCACCCGCCCCATCACAATGATGTGAGTTAGCTGCAATCTGATTGTCATTAATGCCAAAGGTATTTAGCGCAGATTTTAATGTTGGGCTAGATGTGGTTGTTTCCGTGCCCGTCCATTGATATATCGCCCCGCCCGCCACTTTTGTGCCGGCCTTGCTTTGCGCACCGCTGGCCGGCAATTTTTGCGCCCAATTTACATCGGACAGGCTGAAACCAACCCCCAACCCAACCCGCAAACCCCAATTGTCGGCGGAATCCAATTTAAAACGATAATTGGGGGTAATGGTCATTACGTGATACGGCGCGTCATAATTAAATTCGGTTTTTGAATTAACGTCGGTGCCCAAACCAGTCCATTTATGGTTGAAACCCAAATAATCGGCCGATAAACCAAAACCGGTTTTGCTGGTCCAACCCAAGCTAACCCCGTAACCAACCCCACCGGTCGCGGTGGAGGTATTGCCACCGATGCTGGGGCTTGACGAATTTGATTTGTTCCAATCGCCGGCGAAGCTATAAACATAACCCACATCGGCCTTTAACAATAATTTACCAGCGACGGCGTTGGCCAATAATGGGCCGTTTGCGCCTGTTCCATTCTTGTTATTGCCAGCATTTTGGGCATTGGCGTGGGTGGTGAAAACCGCGCTGGATAGGGCGGTGGTCATTAGCATCGCCGAGGCGATGGTAACAAGTATTTTTTTGTTTTTCATGATATGTCCTTTTACATTATTTTTGCGGTTGTCTACAATTGCTAAATGACCTTGCGCCACTTGCGCGAGTCCTTATAGCAGGTTTGTCTTCAAAAGTAAATAACAATAAATATAATCAAAAATCACTGCGCCAATATATTCGCCTATCGTTTCTGCTTTTCATGGCATGGTGAAGCAAAATAAGCATTTTTGGTTGTAATGATTCTGTCCCCTTGTTGCATGATTTTCCTGTTCTCTACAATTATTTATTGCCAAATGAATTTAAACCCATTTAGCGTGGAATTTATATCATTTTTGTCTTTTTGGGTCAAATAATATTTTATGGCGAACCCACCCAAAAAATATCTCCACCGCTGTCGCGGTGTTCGTATTTTTATCCCTCCCTTGCTAAAGCAATGGAGGCTTTGGTGCAAATTTTTCTTAGACGCGTCTTCTCTCTCTACCCGTCATTCCCGAAGCCCGTAAGGGCTGTCGGGAAACCATTTCCGAGGCATCGGTAGTTACAGGAAACGAAAGGGTAATAGAAAAGGAATCTTAACCTATCCAAACAAAATTTTGACGCCAAAACCCTTTCGCAGTTTTCCATGAGGACGCCTCGGAATCAATTTGGTTGCCCTACCGCTTCGCTACTTGAGGGCAGTCCCCGATAACTCGCGCTGGTCGCGCGAGTTTCGAGGATGACGGGTAGAGAGAGTCCGAACGGCGGTGCAGATTATAAAAATTTTCGAGAATGACGGACGGTGGTGGGGCGAACCCGCCCAAAAAACATGGTCGCTCATAACATAGCTATATCGTCATGAACATGCACTCAAGTAACGAAGTGATAGTGCAAATAAATTATCAAATGGCTTGCAAGGCGCGGGTGAAGGCCGCCAGGGCGAAATCGGCGTCATGTTGGGTGAAAATCAGCGGCGGGCGC
>JASGCL010000073.1 GCA_030054115.1 Hydrotalea sp. | reverse complement strand
CAATTTATTTGATGAAAAAATTTCTCCGACAATTTATTTGCACTATCACTTCGTTACTTGAGTGCATGTTCATGACGATATAGCTTTATTATTAGCGTTTAATAATGCGCAAACGGTAGCTAAGAAAAACGCCGCTTGAGACCCCCATTGTGAAACACGCCGACGGGAAAGACAAAATACGAGGCTTTGTAAAAGCCGAGATATTTTGTAGGGGGGTTAGACCCCAGTTCAGATTCGCAACTGGCGTCTAACCTAACTGAAAATTATAGTCGCAAAATAAATTTTACTCCTTAATTTTCTTCTTCCCTTGGTTCACAAGGGAAGTCAGACTTATTTTTTCGCGCCGCCGTTTGCGCTCCCTCTACCCGTCATTCTCGAAATCGTTGCGAGCGATATTGCGTTCAGCAATAGCGCAAACCATTCGCAACGATTATCGGGAACCCAATCCTTGGCCTCAACTTTGCCTGCTCCCAAGCGGACGTCGCCTAATATATTTGCGCTATCACTTCGTTACTTGAGCGCGGCTGGTTGATAAAATGACAGCTTCGCTGGCGAATGATTATTACTTTGTTGAAAAACGACGCCAAGGATTGCAATTTATTTCGCGCTATCGCTTCACTACTTGAGGGCGGCCGATAAATTTTTCTATTGTTTTCGCCATGTTGCATTCGCAACATGGCAAGAAAAATTTTCGAGAATGACGAGAGAGAGAAGAGGCGGATTTCAAGGATAATGAGTAGAGATGATTGCCTCACCGCAGGCGCAGGAATCGCTCTAGCTCACCCGGAAGTTTTTGAATTGCCACGGATCCATGGGGTCAAGGTCTTCGGGGAATAAACTATTGCGTTCGAATAGGGGATTCCAATCGGTGTATGCGCCGACCATCTCGCCCAGGTATGGTTTGCACACCGCCAAAATTTCATCGAACGGTAAATCATCGGGTTCCAACAAACCGCGATTCGGGTTTTGCAACGCCCACAACAACGCGGCCATGGCGGAGCAGGTAACCTGCAACGTCGTGGCATTGTTGTTGGTGGCAACGGCGCGGGTTTGTTCAATGGTCAGGCGCGACCCATACCAATAGGCATTTTTGGCATGGCCCATCAACAGCACGCCCAATTCGTCCATGCCGTCCATTACCTCGTCGACCATGACGCGTTTTTTTGGTTGCAGTTGAAAATTATTGCCGGCCATTTCGTGCAATGACAACACCGCGGCGTCGCATGGGTGATAGGCATAATGCACCGTCGGCCGGTATAATTTGCCGTTAAATTCGCCGGTGAAATAATCGGCTATCGCAATCGATTCGATATGCGGAATAATAAATCCGTGATAGGCCAGGTCAAGCGGTGTCCAAGACCGCACGCGCGTTGCCACCCCGGGTTGGTCAAGGTAAATGGCCGAATCGCAACCAAAGCTATGGCGGTGGCCGTCGCGCGGCATGTTTTTTTCGTGCGTGCCCCAACCCATTTCGGCGGGTTGCACGGCCTCGGAATAAAAACCATCAATGCTCCAGGTGTTAACGAATTCGTCGCGATTCTTTTGCATGGTTGGCCGTTGGGTGTCACGCTCCGCCACGTGGATGACCTTGATGCCCAAATCATGTGCCAATTTTGTCCATTCGGCGCGGTTGGTGGGCTTGGCAACCTTATGGCCGGTATCGTGGGCGATATTCACCAGGGCTTGCTTGACAAAATGGCTAACCAACCCTGGGTTGGCACCATGGGCCGAAATGGCGGTTGGCGCGTCCTTATCATTGGCCCAAAGCTTTTTCTTGGCCAGCACCGTTTCGCGCAGGGCGTAATTGCTACGTTGCGATGGGGTAAGGGATAGATCGGTGTAAAAATCGCCCCAGGCCTCGATGCTGGTATCCAAATAAAGCACGCCATGTTGTTTGCACCATTCCATGATTTCGGCCGAGCTGACATCGACCGACAAATTGACCAAAAAATCACCAGCGGTCAGGTATTTCGCCAACACCGCGCCGTAACTTTCCTTGCTGAGCGTATCCAGATGCACCGGTATTTTATGTTTATCGACCAGGTCATTTGGTTTTCGGTCGCGCGTGACAATTGCCAATTGCGTGCGCGGGTCCAAATGGTTGAGCACCAATTGCAAAATGCCCGAGGCAATGGCACCAAACCCCAAGAAAACAATTTTGCCCTTGAAATAAACTTTATTGGAATAAACTTTATCCATTTTATTGGTGTGATTCGTTTTCTTGGGGATAGGGCGGGAGTTATAATCCCGTTACCTATTTTTTATTGCGCGCCTGATGTTGGTTTTTTGCTGGCGGGATTATTATTTGCCGCCGCAAGATTCATGGCAAGCCGTGCCTGTTGGCGGGCAATCACGCTATCGGTGGGTTCGGCGTGGGTCGGGGTGGGGGTAAGGGTGAGTGACAACAAGCAAATCGCCACGCCAGCGATAGTTAGCGCCAATAGTTTTTTTGTATATAATTGTTTTTTCATGTTTTTATGCCTCCATATGGCAAAATAAGGGTTGATGTAAGGTTTATGGTTATGTTTCACCCTCTTATACTACTTTTACGATAATATATAAAGGAATGATAGCATATACGGGCCGAATTGCAACGGGAAAGAAAGACAACGAATGAATTCTAAAGCATTTGAAACAACAAATGATTGCAAAAAATAAAAGATTCTTATTTTTTTTAAAAAAAATACATGGGTGAATAAAAAAAACTTGCAAAAACAATATGTGCATATTAAGACAAAAAATAAATTCAATTATGAATAAAAAATAATAAATAATATAATTACCAGTAGAGTTAAGAATTTAGGCAAGAACATAAACAAGGAGTATCAATAATATGCTAAATAATATGGTCACTTATGGCGCGCGTGTGGGACGTAGGTTTGCTGGCAGTTTGCTGGCGGCCGGTGCGATATTTGGCTTGCCGGCGATTGGCCAGGCTCAGGGGGCAGGTAGCGGTAATAATGGCGCATCGCCCTCAAGCAGCGGAGCGGTAGGGCAAAATTTATTGGCAAATAGCGTCGCCGGCAAATTGATGTTAAAGGCCGATGTCGGTTATGTTTATAGTTTCAGCGGCACGTGGAATAAATCGACCGCCGAAAAGCCCAGCATTGGTGGCAATACATCGGTCGCGACCGGCGGCGTGGGTTATGGTGTGTCATTGGGTTGGACGCATAAATCGGGTTTTGGTATTGCCGGTGATTATTTAGGTTTCGAACATAAATGGACGGGTGGCGGCACCGACGTAACCAAGCCCAACAACCAATATAATTACGACGCGATATATCACGTGTTAACCGTGACGCCGAATTATCGTTTTAAATTGGATGCGGCGGATCGTTGGGGTTTGCGTTTGGGTTTGGGCGTCGGGGTTAGTATTTCCGACATCACCTGGGCAAGGAAGCTTGATACCGCCAACAATGCCCAAGCCAAAAACGGCACGAAAGTCGCGGGCGGGGCGGTGTTTTATAATAAAAACAAAACAGACATTACGGGAACGACAC
>JASGCL010000072.1 GCA_030054115.1 Hydrotalea sp. | reverse complement strand
ATTGCGCTCAAGCAGTGCCAACGATAGCGCGAATAAATTGGTGTCGGTAATTATGCCATTGTTCAATCACGAAAAATATATTGGCGCGGCAATTGATTCGGTGTTGGCGCAAACTTACAAACATTGGGAATTGATAATTATCGACGATGGGTCGACCGATGGTTCGGCGAATGTGGTTAAAAATTATTTGAAAAAAGACAACCGCATCAGCTACCACCACCAAAAAAACCAAGGGGAATATGGCGCGCGCAACGCCGGGTTACGCCTGGCGCGTGGCCAATATATCGCCTGGCTAGACGCCGACGACGTGGCGCACCGCGACAAATTGGCAAAACAATTGGACTATTTAGAAAAAAACCAAGACACCGCGGTGTGCGGCACGCAATGCAACCGCGTCGATGCCAATGGGCGGTTGATAGAAAAACAAGTGATGGGGAAATTCTTCGTCCCTTACCGCCGGCCAAATGGCACGCCGCGCAACCCATTGACGGATGCGGGCAACGATATCATCGGCGCGACTATCATGGTGCGCAAAAAATGTTACGACGTTGTCGGCCATTATCGCGCGGTCGATGTCGGCACCGATTACGATATGTTATTGCGGTGCGAGGAGCGGTTTAAAATGGTGAACCTGCCCGATTATCTTTACGATTGGCGATTGCATGGCGATGCCAGCATCGCGCGGGTTAAAAAAACCGGTTACCATGGGCGATTGGGGATAAGCCTTAACCGCTTGGTGGTTAACCTGTCCTGCTTGGCGCGGCGGTTTTATGGTTATGACCCGCTTGGCACTTTACCGCCCGCGCAACCATTGGCGCGGCCGAGGGTGTTTTTTTTATTTTGGCGCACCCCCAGGGTGTGGCGTTACATTCCGCAAATTTTGCGTATCAATAAAATGTCGGTGCCGGAATTTTTGGTGCGCTTGGTGGTGGCCGGCCTTACCATACCGCGGCGCGAAAGAATTATAAAAAGCTTGAAGAAATAGTCTTTTGTTTTTATAAGACACCTTAATTGCATTTAAGGGAGATAATATAAAAATGGGTAAAGTTGTTGAGGGGTTAGGCGAGGTCAGTGTGGGGGCACACAAATTGGTGTCGGTCGTCATGCCATTGTTCAATCACGCAACATACGTGGCGGCGGCAATTGAATCGGTGTTGGCGCAAACTTACAAAAATTGGGAATTGATAATTATCGATGACGGGTCGACCGATGGTTCGGCGAATGTGGTTAAAATTTATTTGAAAAAAGACAAACGCATAAAATACCATTACCAACCTAACCAAGGCGTCGCCATGGCGCGCAACGCTGGTATAAAACTGGCGCGTGGCGATTATGTTGCATGGCATGATGCCGATGATGTTGCCCACCCGGATAGAATAAAAACCCAGCTGGCTTTTTTAGAAAAAAACAAAGGCAACAGCGGCGTTGGCACATGGATAAGGTTTATTGACCGCGATGGTAATCAGATGCAGGAGGCTTATCGTTTAACAACGCAACAACAACCCGCCGGCCGCGAGCAAACAAGGTTGGATATTCATTATTTGTTTCTTAATAGCGATAGTCACTATGGAAACTGCGCAACCTTCATGGTGCGAAAAATTTTTTTAGACAAGCTCGGTGGATTTCGCAATTTGCGAATGGGGGAAGACCGCGACATGCTGTTCCGTTTGGACGAACAACAACCATTGGCCATGATAAACCGCGAATTGTATTTTTATCGCCAGCATGACGACACCAGCGGCGCACGGATGAAAAGAAAATCAGTCGGCAGGATGGGCCATCGTTTGGAATTTTCCTTGGGCAACTTGGCTTATTTTTTATCGGCTTTGGCGCGGCGGTTTTATGGTTATGACCCGCTTGGCACTTTACCGCCCGCGCAACCATTGGCGCGGCCGAGGGTGTTTTTTTTATTTTGGCGCACCCCCAGGGTGTGGCGTTACATTCCGCAAATTTTGCGTATCAATAAAATGTCGGTGCCGGAATTTTTGGTGCGCTTGGTGGTGGCCGGCCTTACCCCGCGCGGCGGTAAAGCGGGGGCTTAGGAAATAACCGGCGCGGCACGCACCTTGCAAAAAACATCGCAAGGGGTTATATTACAAAAAACATGGCCGATAACAACAATTCCACCAATCCATTATTGGAACCAAAAAAATGGTTTTTTGAAAAACTCGGCATGGCCGAGGGCGCGGTCCTGGCCGAAATTAAAAACGCCCTGCATGGTGCGGACGACGGCGAATTATTTTGCGAATTAACATTGACCGAGGTTATATCGTTCGACGATAACAAGGTGAAGGACGCTAGTTACAGCGATTCGGCCGGTTTCGGCCTGCGGGCGGTGGTGAACGATTTAACCGGTTACGCCCATTCGTCGGAATGGTCGCCGTCGGCATTGAAACGCGCCGTCAACACGGTGCGCGGCGTGTTAAAGGGTTATAATTTCAACAGCAACATTGGCGATGCAAAAACCACCGACCGCCAATACACCACGCCGCCGCGCCAAACCAACCACCATTTATATGACGCAACAAATCCCATCGACACCATTGCATTTGGTGATAAGGTCAAATTGCTGGCGGCGATGAACGATTACGCCCGCAAGGCCGATGCGCAAGTAAAACAATTTTCGGGGAGCATCGCCATGAATTGGCAAGTGATTATGATAATGCGTGCCGATGGGTCGATATTCACCGACATTCGCCCATTGGTGCGGGTTAATATGTCGGTGATGATGATGGATAACGCCGGCCGTCGCGAATCGGGCGGTTATGGTTACGGCGGGCGCGGGCATATTGTCGAGCTGTTCGCGCGCGAAAAATGGCAACCCGCGTTGGATGAATCGGTGCGCCAGGCACGGGTTAATTTAACCGCCGTGCCGACCCGCGCCGGCGAAACCACCGTGGTGTTGGGGCCGGGTTGGCCGGGGATATTACTGCACGAGGCCGTTGGCCATGGGTTAGAGGGGGATTTCAACCGCAAGGAAACATCGGCCTTTACCGGTAAAATTGGCAACCAGGTCGCGGCCAAGGGCGTGACGGTATATGACGATGGCACCATGTCGGGGCGGCGCGGCAGTTTAAATATCGACGACGAGGGCACGCCAACCCAAAGCAATATCCTTATCGAGGATGGCATATTAAAAGGATATATGCAGGACCGGCAAAACGCGCGTTTAATGAACAAACCCGCCACCGGCAATTGCCGCCGCGAATCATACGCCCATGTGCCCATGCCGCGCATGACCAACACATTCATGACCGCCGGTGCGCACGACCCGGCCGAAATTATTGCATCGGTGAAGGACGGGGTTTACGCCGTTAATTTCGGCGGCGGCCAAGTTGACATTACCAACGGCAAATTTGTTTTTACCTGCACCGAATCTTACCTTATTGAAAATGGCAAAATCACCAAACCGCTTAAGGGGGCAACCCTTATCGGTAATGGCCCGGAATCGTTAAAATATATTTCGATGATAGGCAACGATTTGCAATTGGACACCGGCATTGGCACATGCGGCAAAAATGGCCAGGGGGTTCCGGTCGGCGT
>JASGCL010000071.1 GCA_030054115.1 Hydrotalea sp. | reverse complement strand
TTACAACCACGGGCGTTTTTGCTGGTCGCGGCTTTCAAAATTGACGATGTCTTTTTCATGTTGCGTGGTCAGGGCAATATCGTCCAGGCCGTTCAACAAACATTGTTTTTTAAATGGTTCGATGTCGAATGATATGGCCACGCCATCGGGGTCGGTGATGGTTTGTTGTTCCAAATCGATGGTCATGGTGGCGTTTTGGCCGCGTTCCGATTTTTTCATCAGGGCCTGCACCTGCTCGCGCGGCAGGGTGATTAGCAAAATGCCGTTCTTGCTGGCGTTGTTAAAAAAAATATCGGCGAAGGATTCAGAAATAATTGCCTTGATGCCAAAATCGGATATCGCCCACACCGCATGTTCGCGCGACGACCCACAACCAAAATTATCACCGGCGATTAAAATCGCCGCATGGCGATAGGCCGGTTTGTTCAATATAAAATCGGGGTTTTCTTGGCCATTGTCATCGTAACGCATTTCGTCGAACAGGTTTTTGCCCAAACCGGTGCGTTTGATGGTTTTCAAAAATTGCTTGGGGATAATCATGTCGGTGTCGACATTGATAATCGGTAATGGCGCGGCCACGCCGTGTAATTTGTTAAATTTGTCCATGGGGGGTTTTGCCGCCTTTCGCTTTTTTTATGGTGGGTGCGACAGGGATTGAACCTGTGACCCCTACAATGTGAATGTAGTGCTCTACCGCTGAGCTACGCACCCATAATTTTTATTTTTTAAATTGGTTGTCTGGTGGTTGGTTTTCTATTTCTGCTTTCGGTCTTTTCATATTATTTCTGGTTGAAAAAATCAATCATAATATCAAAAACCTTTTGCAGGCGCGGGTTGTCTTCCTGCAACAGGGCGTGTTTGTAATCGGGCAGGTCGACCAACGTGTTATTGCCGATATTTTGCCCCATTTGTTTGGCGGTCGCGGCGTCAACCACGCGGTCGCCCACTGCGTTCATTTCGAGCAGGGGGATGGTGTTGCCAATCAGTTTTTTATCAACCATCACCTGTTGCCACAGGTCGTCGTTGCTGGCCAATGTGGCGCGTAACCATTGATAGGTAACACCGCCGAGGCGCAATGATTTCTTCTTCGCAATCATGGCGTTGTAGCGATAGAATCGTTCGGCCGAATGGGTTTTTTTATTCAAGAAAAACTGCGCCGGGCGATAGGGCCCCTGGGTGGGGAAGAAAGCATCGCCCCCGGCCAAATAACCCATGGTGCTGAGCAAGGGGCGCATCGCCCATTCGCCATGCAATTTCCACAATGGTGCCAAGACGACAATTTTTTTATAGGGCGTGCGGTATTGTTTATCGGCGTCAAGTTTCGCCTGTTCCTGCAACATAATTTGCAACGCCACATGCCCGCCCAGCGAATGGCCAATCAAATACAGCGGCCTTATCAAGGACGACCTAAAATTCGCTATCAACAAATTATGGTCGTTCACGTAATCTTGGTAATTATCGACATAACCCTTGTCATAAAAATGCGGTTCTTTTTTGGGCAATATGCGGTCGGACATGCCCTGGCCACGCAGGTCATAAATCAACACGCCGTAACGATTACCGCGCAGGTAGGAAATGACGTCGCAATAATTTTCGATATATTCGGCGCGCCCCATGATAATCACCACCGTGCCACGTTGGCGCGACGTGGGCACATTGGGGCTGAAATAGGCAACCCGCAGGTTTTTGATATTGGTGGGGTCAAGCGATTTCAAGTCCATGGTTACGTCGAGCGGTTGGGTTAAATCATAATGTTTTGGCACGCGGAACATGGTGCCGCTGACGCGGCCAATTTGCAAACATTCGTCGCTGTCGTCCAGCCGCAGGGGCGGCACAACATCGACCACCGGCGCGGGTTTTTTCTTTGCCGGTGCATCCTGGGCGAAACCACTAGACGAAAAAAACATCGCCGATAACAACAGGGATAAACCGACGCCCGCCAGCCATCTGCTAACCACGCGGCAATATGGCGCGGCGGATTTCATGGCGCGCCCGGAAGGAATCGAACCTTCAACCAACAGCTTAGAAGGCTGCTGCTCTATCCATTGAGCTACGGGCGCATGATTTTGTTGGTTGTCAGTCATGGTGATGTTAAGAAATGATAAATAGGAAATGATGTAATTTTTTATACACCAGTCTTTTTGGCAATTTGTCCCATTATTTTTCTAATGGGTCCATGGCCGATGTCTGAGGGAGGAGAAATTCTCGGCGTAATTTTTCCCCTCGACCCTTCGTTCGGTCATGCCGGTGCCCACCGCCACGTAATAGGGCAGGCCAATTTTTTCGGCCGCCGCGACCGCGGTTTCTTTGTCAGGGAATTGCAGGGCGATTTCGGCCATTGGGTCGTCGCCGCCCGACCAACCAATAACCGCGTTCGGCCGTTGGCCGCGGTCGCCCATGACGCGCAAACACCAATGGTGCAAATTGGCGCGGCCCGATTGGCCCGCGTTTTTTATGGCCGGAAAAATCTTGATATACATAATTGTTTTTCTATCACAATCTTATGCCCCACGCAACATTGTTGCGCGCGCCCAAGCCATGCGCAAGATTGTTGCGCCACCCCACCCCGCCACCATTATTTAATATTCGGGATAAGTTTTTTTAGAATAAGGCGATAGGGTAACAGCCCCAACAAAATTGTCACCAATTTTACCGAAAAATCGCCCATCGACAATTCGACCCAATTGTCCATAACGCCGTAAAAGGCAATGGAATAAAACACCACACTATCGAGCAACGACGCCAACAAGCCGGCCATCAATGGCGCGCGCCACCAAGATAGTTTGCGGAAGTGATTAAACACCGTGACATCGGCCCCCTGGCCAATCACATAGGCCAACACCGACGCCACGCCAACCCTGTAACCAACCCCCCAAATATTGAAATAGGCCAAGACAAAGGTAAACCCCATGCCGATAAGGCCGAAGGCCACCACGCGCCGCGCCGCCCGCAAGCCATAAAGCCGGTTGCATAAATCGGACAACAGAAAACTTAAAGGGTAAGAAAATGCGCCATAGGTCAACCATTCGTTAATCGGAAAATTCACCAAAATGTTCGACGCCAGCACCAGGGTTATCATCGCCACAATAAAGGGCGCGAGTTTTTTCAACGGCACGTTTGTGCTTGCGGCGGCTTGCGGTTTTTTTTGGGCGGCGGTTGGCATGGGCGAATTATACGCCCCAGCATAATTAAAGTAAAGCCGTTTTAACGAAGCAAGGATATTTTCGGCGTTAAGAAATAAATATTTGGTTTGGCGATTAAATATTGGCGACGATACAAATCGGGCGGCATCCACGGGATTGTCATGGCCTTGGCGAAGGTCATGTCCTCGAGGTTGTTTTTAAATAAAAAAGCCCGCGCCCATTGGCCAATTGGCATGGGGGCGGCAAGTAAAATATATAGAACAATCACGGCCTGTAGCCATTTGCTACCCCGTAACAATATATGTGCGATTAAAATTGATAATAGGGCGGTGTTTGCCACCGAGCCGCGAATAAATTCACTGCCCAATTCAGGCAGGATTTTCATCAACATCAATATCATT
>JASGCL010000070.1 GCA_030054115.1 Hydrotalea sp. | reverse complement strand
CGTTCAGCAATAGCGCAAACCATTCGCAACGATTATCGGGAACCCAATCCTTGGCGTCGTTTTTGCCCGCTCTCAGCAGACGTCGCCTCGCTGGTTGGTAAAATGACATCTTCGCGCCAACTGATTATTACTTTGTTAAGATAGGACGCCAAGGATTGGGTTCCCGATAAATTTTTCTATGGTTTTCGCCATGTTGCATTCGCAACATGGCAAGAAAAATTTTCGAGAATGACGGGAGAGGGGTGGGCGGCGGCTGAAGCAATGGAGGCTTTGTGGCATCGCCATATTCTTTGCCTTTTTTTGCGCCACCTTTTTTTTGTAAAGAAAACATATAAGTAAAAAACACCGCATTGCCTCCCGTGCTTTAGCCGCCGCCGAGGGATAAAAATACGAACACCGCGCCAGCGGTGGAGATATTTTTTGGGTGGGTTCGCCAAAGCAAACAACATAAAACAATACCCGTCATCAACAAATCGCAGGGCGATTTTTTGATAATTTATATTGTATAGACGCAAGTGAAGCCGCCACCGCTACGGCTCCAACCATTAACCAGTCCATGTAGAGGGGATAGGCCTTAAAACCGCTAATAAAAACAATTTTTAGTTGTAAAATGCCATAAAAAAGAAAAAAAATCTACAAATACACTAAATAGTTGTTGACTATAAATTATATTAATCTACTCTACTAGTAATTGTTATATATATATATGTATATATTTAGATGTGAATAAATATATACATATATAATTAAATATACACAAATATAAAATACTTTTTTTAGGAGGTAAGTATGAAAGACTATATAAAATATACCCCGTTGGGTCGCTTAACATCACCATATATAATAACGGCTATTATTGTTATGGTCGCCGCAATGGCGCGCGCGCAGGAGGGTCATGCGGCGGATAGCAAATTAAAATCAACCAAATCGCCATTGGCCGCGGCGGCCGCTAGCAATCAACCGCCAGACCTAACATCAAGCCTTACGCCGGCTGGTGCTTTTTCTCTAAAGGGCACTGTTGGTTATGTTTATAGCTTTGGCGGCAATAATTCCGGCGGTATCAGTTGGGTTGGTTATGGCGCAAGCTTCGGTTGGACCAATAGGGCCGGCTTTGGTATCTCTGCCGATTATATCGGCTTTAACGATAAATGGGCCAGCGGAAATGCGGCCAGCGGCCATGCCTATAATTACAATATTGTTACGCTGTCGCCCAATTATCGTGTTAAATTGGATTCGAGCGGGCGTTGGGGTCTGCGGTTGGGCTTGGGCGTGGGTGTCAGTATTTTGAACTTAAATGACAGCGCGCAAGGCAATGCACAAAATGGCGCAAGCGCGAATGTTCGCGTCGCGGCGGGTGCCGATTATAATACACTGGTAGGGTTCAGCCCTGCTTTGCCAAGCGTCTGCAACATTAACCAAAACACGGGTAATGACGTCGGGGATAGTCTTGCGCCTGGCACTCAAAAAAATCGTTGCAATATATCGGGTAATAGCGCCAGCAATGCCGATATTGCAACTTGGCTTCGCGGTCTCGGTGTTACCTCACCCGACGGCATGACGTTAAATATCAATAATACCGGCGTTTATATTGCAACCAGCGGCACTAACGGGGGCATTGCCCCAGAGGTCGCCTGCATTGTCAATGGCGGCAACTGGAATGGTGCCATCGACAGCGCGACCGCCACCAAAGCAGATTGCGTGCCGGTTATTCAGGCTATAAGTTCTACAAACCTTTCTAACAATGGCACATCATCCAATACTGCATCAGGAATGGGTATAGGTTTTATCATCACGCCGCAGGCCGCGTTGGAATATGACAATAGCCTATTGCATGCCGACATCAACCTAAAATACCTGCATCAATTATTTAACGCGCGTTATTTTGGGTCGGAGGCCTCGGGTGCAACAGATTATAACTTGAAGGCCGGGCCGCTGGCATTGTTCATCGGCGCGGGCATCGGCGTTAATTTTTAATAATTTATTTTATCAACAAATCACTACGACAATATATCCGCCATATATATTTTGCGAAAACGGCTGACGCCATGTTCGCACGCTTCTATGGCGGCGGGGCATGTTGATGACAATACAGATTCATAATTTACACAACATAATAAACATAAAAAATAACGGAGCATATCATGAAAAATAAAATACTCATCGGCGCGGCCACCATATTGGCAAGCACCACCCTTAGCACCCTTAGCACCCTTGACGCCATTGGCGGCGGCATTTTTACCAACCACGCTAACGCACAGGCTATAAACGCCGACGGTAAGTTAATGCCCTCAAGCAGCGGAGCGGTAGGGCAAAATTTAATGCCCTCAAGCAGCGGAGCGGTAGGGCAACAATTAACGTTAAAGGCCGATGTCGGTTATGTTTACAGCTTCGCCGGCGATTGGAACAAATCAACCGCAGAATCCCCCAGTATCGGGGGCAACACATCGACCGCGACCGGTGGGGTTGGTTACGGGGTTAGTTTGGGCTTGACCAGCAAAACCGGATTCGGCCTGTCCGCCGATTATTTGGGGTTCAATCATAAATGGACCGGGTTGGGCACCAACGTCAATTCAAAAACGGAATTTAATTACGACGCGTCATATCACGTGATAACGCTGGTGCCGAATTACCGCATTAAACTTGATTCCGCCGACCATTGGGGGTTGCGATTCGGGTTGGGCTTGGGCTTTAGCATTTCCGACGTCAATTGGACGCAAAAAATTAACAACGGCGCGCAAAGCCTTAATGGCGCGAAGCTTGCCAGTGGCGCGACCTTCTCAATTTCAAATTCTAGTAAAGACCCATACCTGAATGAAACATCGGGTGTTGCCGGTGATATTCATACTTGTTATCATCATGTTGTAATAAACAGCCTTGTACCAAATGGTATTATTTCGGATTCCAATATTACAATCGATCCCGATTATGTTAATTTATCTCCCTTAAAAAATAGCTGCTGGTTTATTGATGGCTTCAACAGTTTTGTTACCGTGCAGGTGCCTAACACCGGAACTATCGATGACGCGGCCATTGCCAATTGGCTGATAACCCTTGGCGTAACATCAGACGGCAAGGATTTGTTTTATAATGGTCAAAGCATATTAACCAATAAGAATATACCAGCTTTGGGCATTTCGATTAATACCGAAGAGCTGACCCTAGCCAATGGGGTGGCCGCCGATATATTAAGCGCGGTAAAGGTAGCAACCGATGAGGCGGCCGCCAGAAATTTCGGCGGTTCGGCCAAAGACGATGCGGGTTTTGTGCTAGCACCACAGGTTGCTTTGGAATATGACAATGGGTTATTGCATGCCGACATCAATGTTAAATACATCCACGAACTATTCAACGTGCGTTATTCTGGTAGTGAGGGTTCGGTGTCTGCGACAAAATCTTCGGGTGAAATAGCTTACACCAGCAAAGCCGGCCCCCTCGCCCTGTTTATCGGCACGGGTTTGGGCGTCAATTTTTAACGCAAATTATTTGATGGCGTAGCCATTTTTTCATCAAACAAATGGTGGCGGAGGGACAGGGAGTCGAACCCTGCGACCACTATTATGATGGTCACG
>JASGCL010000069.1 GCA_030054115.1 Hydrotalea sp. | reverse complement strand
CGCACAAAATTTTTCACAAAAAAAAGGTGGCGCAAAAAAAGGCAAAGAAGATGGCGATGCCACGAAGCCTGTCGGCGTGCTTTAGCCGCCGACGAGGGATAAAAACAGGGAGCGTAGCGACCATGTTTTTTGGGTGGGTTCGCAGATAAGATTTTTTATATAAAAGGTGGCTAGAAAAATCTGCCTCCCTTGTGATTCAAGGGAGGGAGAAAAATACGAGGCTTTGTAAAAAGCCGAGATTTTTTTCGGGTAGGTTAGATGCCGATTGCGAATCTACTGCGGGGTCTAACCTAACTGAAAATTATAGTCGGCTATGCCTCCTTAATTTTCTTCTTCCCTTGACCACAAGGGAAGCTGGTGTTTTTTCCTCGCACAAAATTTTTACAAAAAAAAGGGTGGTTATTGCTAACCACCCTTTTAATTTTTTATGCGCATTATTAAACGCTGATAATAAAGCTATATCGTCATGAACAAATTTCGGAGAAATTTTTTCATCAAATAATTTCCCGATTAAAAATTGACGCCCAACCCCGCGCCGATGAAGAGGGCGAGGGGGCCGGATTTTTGCAATTGGTTGGCGGTGGTGTTTTGGCCGTCGTATTTCACATTGACCAACCCATGAATGTAACGCAGATTAATGTCGCCGTGAAATAAACCATTGTCATATTCAACCGCAACCTCTGGCGCCAACACAAAACCCGCATCGTCCTTCGCCGAACCGCCCGATGATGGGCTGGCAGTGATATCATTGGCAACCAAACCCAGCGTGGTTTTTAATTTGGTTTTGGTGTTATAATCCAACGCGTCCCATGTGTTGGCGTTCATGATTACCGCTGTGTCCGATTCAAAATTCTCGGCGGCGGCCAAGGCATTAACGCCAGCCACTGTTGCATTGGCACCCAATACCTCTGTCCACACGGCTTTGGCAACACCCGCATCACTCTTGGCTTGAAGCACGCTAATTTTTCCATCTTTAAGTGCTGTTGCAATTTGAGTGTCTGTTATTGTTTGTGATGGGGTAGAATTAGTAGTAGCATTAATCGCACACCGACTGGCTGCAATAGGAGCAACCGAGCTGTTATCATTACCGCCACCCAATAATGGACCTAAGTGAGCAGGGTTTATGCTAGTTTGACCTTTTGAATCCGCATAAACCCCAAAACTGCATGCAGTGTTGTTACCGGCGGTGATAGCAGGTGATGTGCCATTAGCAAATGTTACCGCTCCCTGGAGGCTAGCGCCACTACCAGTCGTGCTATAGATTGCATTGTTATCTTTATAAACCGCACCCCCCGCCACTTTGCGGCTTGCCCCGCCATTCACGCCCTTGGCGGTTTGGGTGTCTTTGCTCCATGATACATCGGCCAGGCTCATACCAATCCCCAAACCAACCTTCACACCCCATTCTTTATTTTGGCCAAACGAAAAACGGTAACTGGGGGTAATGGTTAAAATATTATATGGGTTGGTGTAATCCATGCCACCATTCGACCATTTGCTGGTAAAGCCCAAATAATCACCCGAAATGCCAAACCCGGATTTATGGGTCCAACCCAACCTTGCGCCGTAACCAACCGCGCCGTTGGCATTGCCCGTGCCAATGTCATTGCTGTCCCAATTGCTGGCGAAATTAAAAACATAACCCAAATTGGCGGTCAGGTTTATTTTCCCCGCCACCGCGTCAAACAACGGGTTTTTCACGCCCCATGCGCCACCCGATGATTTTTGCCCTACCGCTCCACTGCTTGAGGGCGATGTGGCGGTTTGTGCGTTGGCGGTGGTGGTGGTGAAAACCGCGCTGGATAGCACGGATGTAATTAACAGCGCAAATAATTTTTGCGCTATCGCTTCGCTGTTTGAGCGCGAAGTTATTTTGGTGTGTAATTTATTTGTCATGATGGTTGATTGTTAAAAATTAACCCCCAACCCCGCGCCGATGAAGAGGGCGAGGGGGCCGGATTTTTGCAATTGGTTGGCGGTGGTGTTTTGGCCGTCGTATTTTACATTGGCCAACCCATGAATGTAACGCAGATTAATGTCGCCGTGAAATAACCCATTGTCATATTCAACCGCAATTTCGGGCGCCAACACAAAACCCGCATCGTCCTTCGCCGAACCGCCCGAACCCGAATCGCTGGCGGCGGCCTGAATAACGGGTGTGCAATCTGCGCTGGTCGCCGTTGCGCTGTCCGCCGCGCCATTCCATGTGCCGCCATTGACAAGGCAAGCAACCTCGGGGGCGATGGGACCAAAGTTCACATTAGATGTAGTAGTGCCATTAGCACCACCCATGTCTATCCCTACACCGCTCCCTGAAATATTTAAACTTACGCCATCAGATGATGTAACGCCTCGAGCTATAAGCCAAGTCGCAATCTGCGCGTTGGTAACTATCGTTGTCCTATCATTGCATTTGTTTTTAGCATCAGTAGACCTACTATCGGATGTGTTAATAAATCCATTTTGTGCGTTCATACATGCGCTGGGGGCGGCGGCCAATTGTTGTGCGCTTGTTGCACTAGCACCAGTACCTACCTGATAAAGCGCACCCCCCGCCACTTTGCGGCTTGCCCCCGCATTCACACCCTTGGCGGTTTTGGTTGTGCCCCATGACACATCGGCCAGGCTCATCCCAACCCCCAAACCAACCTTCACACCCCATTCTTTATTTTGGCCAAACGAAAACCGGTAACTGGGGGTAATGGTTAAAATATTATATGGGTTGGTGTAATCCGTGCCACCATTCGACCATTTGCTGGTAAAGCCCAAATAATCGCCCGAAACGCCAAACCCCGATTTATGGGTCCAACCCAACCTTGCGCCGTAACCAACCGCGCCATTGGCCGTGCCCGTGCCAATGTCATTGCCGTCCCAATTGCTGGCGAAATTAAAAACATAACCCAAATTGGCGGTCAGGTTTAATTTCCCCGCCACCGCGTCAAACAGCGGGTTTTTCACGCCCCACGCGCCAGATGAATTGGCGGTTTTTGCGGTTTGTGCAATGGCGGTGGTGGTGTGGGTTGCGCCGGCCAAGATGGTGGCCAGCAATAAAACCGAAGTATTTAACAGGTTGTTTTTTATGGTTTTTTTCATGATTTTGTGCGCTCCTCAATGTTTCGCCAATAAGTTGTTGTGAATTTTCGTTTTTTTTATTATTTACGGCTGTTTTTTTACTATAATTTTTACCTGTCCGCAATAGGCAAATTTGTTTGCTAAAAAAAATCTTGTTGGCGAACCCACCCAAAAAATATCTCCACCGCTGGCGCGGTGTTCGTATTTTTATCCCTCGTCGGCGGCTAAAGCAATGGAGGCAATGTGGCATTTTTGGAACTGAAGTAGTAGCGTAAAAAAATTGCGTAAAGCCTCCCTTGTCTTCAGCAAGGGAGGGATAAAAACAGGGAGCGTCAGCGACCATGTTTTTTGGGTGGGTTCGCCAACGATATTTTAAATTCTTATGGGTTTTTTTATATAGAAATCTTACACGAACCCCCCCTGGTTAAAAATTGCTTTGCAATTTTTAACTCCCCCCTTGCTTAAGCAAGGGGGGCATTGGTGCAATCTTCTAAATCAACCGTTTAAAAATTGAGCCCGATGCCCGCGCCGATGAAAAGGGCGAGGGGGCCGGCCTGGGCGGTGTAACTGGTTTTGCCGCCGGCCTCGTGGC
>JASGCL010000068.1 GCA_030054115.1 Hydrotalea sp. | reverse complement strand
GAATGACGGACGGTGGGGTGTTAAAAAAACGGCGGAGAACAAAGCGATGCCACAAAGCCTCGTCCCCGGTCTTCATCAATAGTTACGGCGCGCCGGCGTCATGAAGCAATTTGATAACCGCGCGATGGCTGAAGACCGATGCCGCGGCCACGGCCCCGTAACCCTGGTTGTTTTTTGCCTTCACATTGGCGCCGGCCTTTATCAACATGGTTACGGTGTCAACATCGCCCTGCCATGCCGCGGCCATTATCGGCGTGTTGCCCTTGTTATCGGCTTGGTTGACATGTGCACCGGCATTGACCAAGGCCTGGGCGCAATAAAAATTCTGGTAATAGGCCGCCTTGAGCAAGGCCGTTTCGCCCTTTTTATCCCGCACATTCACATTGACATGTTTTTTTATCAGGGCGCGCACCATGTCGGTGTCGCCCTCTTTGGCGGCATCCAACAATGCTTGCTCGGCCTTGGTCGGGTTATTGGTAATCGGCTTTGCCGTGGTCCCGGCCGTAACATTTCCCGCGGTATTGGCCTGCGCCTTATCTTGAGCTATCGCCTGATGCCATGCTTGATTGCGCGCCGGCGCGATGACCGCCAAAAAATAAAATAATAAAACGCCCCACCTCTTGCCTGTCATTATCCCTCTCCCTTATTCCTCTTGGTTAATATAACCGATTGATTTATAGCCTAGCAAGCAATTATTTTATTATATTAAGCCAACATTCAGCCGATAAAACCTTAAGGATTTATGAAAAAAAAATACATTATCGACCGCAATAACCCGTCGGCAACCTATCTGAAATTTTTTGGCCGGCGGGTGGGGAAAAAATTAACCACCCGGCAAATCAACCTATGGCGCGATTTGCTACCCCATTATCAACTAACCTTGGCCGATGTAAAAGATAAAGGTTTTTGGCAGGCGCATAACCATTGGTGGTTGGAAATCGGCTTTGGCGGCGGCGAAAACCTCTATCATTGGGCAAGTAAGGGGGCAAGCAATGAGGCAAATAAGGGGGCTAACACCCAACCCGACATTGGCTTTATCGGTGCCGAACCATTCCAACATAGCGCGGTGAAATTATTGGCAAAAATTGCCGACGCTGGCCACAACCAACATAATCTATTACCCAACCTAAAAATTTACCCTGACGATGTTCACCATATTTTACCCGCCATGCCCGATGGTTGTTTGGATAAAATTATTATTCTTTACCCCGACCCCTGGCCAAAAAACCGCCATCGGTTACGCCGCATGCTGTCGCCCTTTACCCTGCCAATTTTTTATCGTTTGTTAAAACCGCACGGCCAAATAATTTTTGCCACCGACCAACCGATATTGTTGCAATCCACCATGGTGTGTTTTCAACAGGATAAAAAATTCCGCTGGTGCAACAACACCCCCGACCAATGGTCAAGCCGCCCCGATTTTATCTTACCATCGCGCTACGAAACAAAATCGCAAGCCCTGGCCGCGACCCATAAAAAATTTGGCCTGACCCCGACCTATTTAATTTACGAAAAAATATAATTGTCTGCGCCTGCCCGTGCTTTGGCGCGTGATATATTTAATAATATGGTGCGTGTATAATAAGAATAAAAAAATATGTTGGGGGTAGGTTTTAACACCTGGCTCGCCCTCGCATCCTACATGCTGGCGATGTTTATAACGCCCGGCCCGAATAATATGATAATGATGAGCTCAGCGGCGAATGTTGGCTTCGTGCGCTCCCTGCCGGCCATCTTGGGGGTGGCGTTGGGTATTCCCTTTTTGTTGCTGGTGGTTGGCTTGGGGCTGGCCCAGGCCTTCACCAAATTCCCCTTGTTTTACACCATGCTCAAATGGGCTGGGGTTATTTACCTGCTGGTCTTTGCCTATCAATTGGCGACATCCGAACCACGACGGTCTCTAAACCCGGCAATTGAAGGCAAGGGCGGCGCGGCAAAGCAAAAAACCACCTTGGCAAAAAAATCACTGCTGTCTCGTCCGTCATTATCCCCGCTCAACCATTTACCGCGCCATGGTTTATTTTATACCGCCCGTCAATATTTTCACCATCACCTGCATCATGTTTTTAATCCAGTGGGTTTCTTTTCGGTGGCGGCATTTCAATGGATGAACCCCAAAACCCTCATCATGGTTGTTAATTGCTTCAGCACGTACCTGCCGGCCAATTACGGCCTGCGCATCCTCGGCGGTGCGCTTGGCATCAGTTTTATTCTCAGCCTTTTTACCTGCAGTTTATGGGCCTTGCTCGGCCTCGGCCTTGCCGAATTTTTGCAACAGGGCAATCGCCAACGTCATTTCAACATCACCATGGCGATTGTTTTGTTATTGTCGATGGTGCCGGCGTTGTTAAAATAAGCGCGTGGCATAACACCCTGCTGGTATTATGACAAAATTATTGCTATAAAACCTGCAAGCATATTTTATTCCATGACCAAATTCCAAGCAAAAGATTACCAAAAAGTTTTCCGCGGGTCGATGCCGGCCCTTATCACGCCATTTGCCAGTAATGGTTCGGTCGATGAAAAATTATTCACCGATTTTGTCGAATGGCAAATTCAATCGGGCAGTCGCGCCCTGGTGCCGGTCGGCACCACCGGCGAAAGCCCGACCCTGAGCCACGATGAACATATTCGCGTCGTCGAGCTTTGCGTCAAACAAACCGCGGGGCGCGTGCCGGTTATCGCCGGCGCGGGCAGCAATTCCACGCGCGAGGCTATCGACCTTGCCACCCGTGCCGAAGCCGCTGGCGCCGACGCCCTGTTGGTGGTGGCACCCTATTACAACAAGCCATCACCCGCCGGTCAATTGTTGCATTTTACCGGCGTCGCCAAATCGGTGCAGATTCCTATTTTTCTTTATAACATTCCGGGTCGGTCGGTGATTGATATCATGCCCGAAACAATAAAAAAAATTCACGACCAGTCACCGAACATTATCGGTGTCAAGGATGCGACCAACAATTTGCCGCGCACCATGGACCAACGCCTCACCCTCGGCGACGATTTTATTTTGTTGTCGGGGGAGGATGCCTCCCTCGCCGGTTTTTTGGCGATGGGCGGGGTTGGCTGTATTTCGGTGGTGGCAAATGTCGCACCAGCATTATGCCAAGAAATGATAACCAGTTTTGAAAATGCCGACCTGAAAAATTTTGCGCGCGTTCGCGACTTGCTGTTCCCATTAAGCAAGGCGTTGTTTTGCGAAAATTCCCCCGCGCCAACCAAATACGCCCTGTCGCTGATGGGGAAATCGACTACCTTTGTTCGTGAGCCGCTGGCCGAATGTTCCGCCGATGGTAAAAAAACCATCGAGGCCGCGATGCGCCACGCCGGCATAGAATTCTAATCGGCCTATAAGGATGTGGGGCGACGCCGGTTGGCATAATGTTATGTTCGACCAGTATAATAATTTAATAATATAATATAAGGCTGATAATCAACATAATATATAAACATGAGTAAAAAATCCACCAAACCGCAACGTTACATCAGCCACGGCCGTGTCGCCGAAAATCGCCGCGCGCGGTTCGATTACCAAATAATTTCTGACCTAACGGCCGGCATTGTGCTGAAGGGGTCAGAGGTCAAGGCATTACGCCTTGGCCGCTGCAACCTGTCGGATAGTTACGCCGGTTTAAAAGATGGCGAAATTTATTTGTTCAACGCCAGCATCGGTGATTTTTCCAACGCGCGGCAAAAGCACGAAGAAAAAGCGCACCGCAAATTGCTCCTGACCAAGCAGGAGCAAAAACGCCTGATTGGCGCGGTGAAGCGCGACGGGTTGACGCTGATTCCGCTCGAGGTTTTTTTTGGCAACCGCGGTTACGCAAAGGTGAAATTGGCATTGGCCAAGGGCAAAACCCAGGTCGACAAACGCGAAACCATCAAATCGCGCGAATGGAAAAGGCAACAGGGCCGCGCGGTGCGACATAAGGTTTAAATCAACTCATTTGCTTAAAAATTAA
>JASGCL010000067.1 GCA_030054115.1 Hydrotalea sp. | reverse complement strand
CGCTGGCGCGGTGTTCGTATTTTTATCCCTCCCTTGCTGAAGCAATGGAGGCTTTAGGGCATTTTCTTTGAAAAACGGGATTTTAAAAAAAAACGCAGAAAGGATAAAAACACCATGCACCTTATCACCGATATTGCCCAATTAACGCCGCGCCTGCAGGCTTTGGAATCAATGCTTCGTGCCTTTGCCAGGCAAAACAATATCGATTACGCCATCACCGAAACATACCGCACCATGGCCACCATCGCCGATTATTACGCCGTCGGCCGGCGCGGGGTGGCCGGCGAAAAAATTATCACCCATGTTTCGCCCGACAATGCCGCCATGAAATCGCCCCATTACAACCGCTGTGCGTTTGACATTGTGTTGATTGGCGCGGGCGGCAAGCGTACCTATGAACCGCTTGCCACATTTGGCACATTGGGTGAGTATTGGGAAAGCCTTGACCCGCTGTGCACATGGGGCGGCAATTGGCAAACATTAAAAGACAATCCGCATTTTGAACACCGCGCTTACCAGCAATCGCGCCCGCGCCGTGGCGAAGTGTCTTAGGCCGCCAATAAAAAAAGCTTTTTCCTTGCTACGTAGGCGCAATCAACAATGCAAACCACATTGTTACAAAACAACATGAAGGGACTAAAGGGGGCAAAAGGGACAATGGTTAACAAATTATCTTTATTGGGTGGGGCAACATGCGCCAGCAAACGGCGTGGGTATTTGTCTATTGCAACATTAGTAATGTTATTGCCGCAGGTGGCGTTGGCGGCCGAAAAAACCACCTGGTGGAAATTAGAAAAAAAAACCGGCGAAACCGTATCAACCAGCACGACGGGTAAAAAAACCATCGCCGTGCCACGCGCACCGGTTGTCAATGGTAAATCGGATGGCTATTCGGTTATCAAGCTACAACCATTTTATAGTTTTTATTTTTACCGCCTGTCGTTTAAAAATGGCGACAGCCACGCCGAAGATTTTGGCAACACCGGCGGGCTTCAATTCCAATGGCTTTATCGTTTTCCAAAAAGCAATTTTTTTATCACGCCGTTTGACGTGGCATTATCTGGCGGCGCGTTGGAGGACAAGGGCTCGCACACGAATTTTCACCCGACAAGCGCCAGACCGACCAAATATGCATCGCAAGAACCGGCTTATAATTATGACGGCACGGCTTATTTCTTCCTCCAGGCGCGGACGTTGTTCGGTTATGGCATTGACCTTAGGGGTAATCGCGACAAAATAAATTTGTTGCTTGGGGTTGGTTATCAATTAAACCACAACCCGAAACCAACACCGGTTACCACGTCGTTTATATCACATTTGCTTTACCTGCCGCTGGCGGTTGAATATGCTTATCAAAGCGATGGTTTCGGTCTTAACCTGCATGTTGAGTATGATTTTTTGCTCGCCGCACGCCGCATTAGTGATTTCTTTTACTTAAATGATGTCGATGGAATCTATGACCTTGATAGTTTGGTTATAAAATTTAACGAAGGCCATGGCTGGCGATTATCGACCGAAATTTCCTATAACAATTTCATCATCACGCCATTCATCAATGGATTTTGGCTTAGCGCGCCCGGTTATAGTTTTAGCCAAAGCGCGGAAAAATCACCCTTCATTGCCCACGACATCAATAGCCTTACGCTCGAGATTGGTATCAAGGGCGGTTATCAATTTTAACCCTACTCTTTGTTAACTGCTTTTAGGTGGGCAAGGTTGATGATAAAAAAAATAACATTATTGCCATTGCTGGGGGTTGCATTTTTGTCGGTTGGTTGTTTGTCGTTAAAGCAAAGGGCTTACCAAGCATGCAAGGAAACCGGTGCCAAGCAAATAAGCATCAGCGACGGCGGCAACCATATATTTCACCGCGCCGTGCTTTCCAGCAGTCGCGCCATCGTTTATGATTGCGCGACCACGCTGGGCGATGCCGAGCTTCGCCAAGCAATGGAATAGCAAAAGGGTGGTGCCGGCTTTATGCCACCAGCTCGACAATTTTTGGGTCGGCCGGCGTGGTAAGGAGCGGCAGGGTCAAATCGCCGCTTTCCAATTTTTTAATTTCATCGCGCAGGTGCGTTGCCTGTTCGAATTCTAAATCGCCGGCCAGTTTCAACATTTTCTTTTCAACGCGGTCGAGGTAATCGCGCACCGTCCAATGTTTTATTTTTTCCTGTAGTTTTTCTGAAAAATTGGTTTCGACATTGACGGTGAAATAATCTTTTTCCGCCGCGCCAACGCCAAATTCTTGGTCGAAGCTGTTTATCGACGACCGCTTGGTGCTTTGCGGTGTAATGTTATGAATCTTATTATATTCTTTTTGTTTTTCGCGGCGGCGGTCGGTCTCGCTCAGGGCATATTGCATGCTACCGGTGATAACATCGGCGTATAAAATAACCCGGCCATCGACGTTACGCGCCGCGCGGCCAATGGTTTGGATAAGCGACGTGCGCGAGCGCAGGAAGCCTTCCTTATCGGCGTCTAAAATCGCCACCAAGCCGCATTCGGGAATATCCAACCCCTCGCGCAACAAATTAATACCAATCAACACGTCGAACAACCCAGCACGCAGGTCGCGAATAATTTCGATGCGGTCAAGGGTTTCAACGTCGCTATGCAGGTAACGCACCTTTATCCCCTGTTCTTCCAAATAACTGGTCAGGTCCTCGGCCGAACGTTTGGTCAGGGTGGTCACCAAAATGCGGTAACCGGCGGCCGCGACGGCGCGGCATTCGGTCAATAAATCATCGACCTGGTTAGCGGTTGGGCGAATAATACATGGCGGGTCGATAAGGCCGGTTGGGCGCACCACCTGTTCGATAAATTTGTTATCGACCCGCGCCAATTCCCACGGGCCGGGGGTTGCCGACACAAAAATAGTTTGCGGGCGGAATAGATCCCATTCTTCAAATTTTAATGGCCGATTGTCGATGCAGGATGGCAAGCGAAAGCCGTAGGTCGAAAGGTTATTTTTGCGGCTGAAATCGCCCTTTTGCATTGCGCCGATTTGCGACACGGTGACGTGCGATTCATCGACGAACAATATGGCCTCGGGCGGGATATATTCAAACAGGGTCGGCGGCGGTTCGCCCGGCAAGCGGCCGGTTAAATGCCGCGAATAATTTTCGATGCCATTGCACATGCCGGTGGTCAATAACATTTCCAAATCGAAATTGGTGCGTTCGCGCAGACGTTGCTCCTCGACCAATTTTTGGTTTTGCATCAATTCGTCCAACCGGTCGTTTAATTCGATTTGAATGGTTTTGATGGCGCGTTGCAGGGTTGGCTTGGCCGTGACATAGTGGCTGTTGGGGTAGATTTCGATGTCTTTCAAACTATCCAACAATTCACCGGTTAGGGGGTCGAATTCTTTAATCGATTCTAAGTGATTGCCAAAAAACGATAGACGCCAGGCACCATCGTCAAGGTGCGCCGGAAAAATTTCCAACACATCGCCGCGTTTGCGAAAGGTGCCACGGGTGAATTCGATATCATTGCGGTCATATTGCAAATCGATTAAGCCGCGCACCACCGATTCAAAATTAACGTCGGTGCCGGCGGTGAGGCGCATAATCATGCGGCTGTAGGTTTCGACCTCGCCAATGCCATAAATACAACTGACCGAGGCGACGATGATGACATCCTTTCGTTCCAACAGCGCACGCGTCGCGGCGTGGCGCAGGCGGTCGATACGTTCGTTGATTTGCGAATCCTTTTCGATGTAGGTATCGCTTTTCGCGACATAGGCCTCGGGCTGGTAATAATCGTAATAGCTGACAAAATAATGCACCGCGTTGTTGGGAAAAAATGACAACATTTCGGAATAAAGTTGCGCCGCCAGGGTTTTGTTGTGGGCGAGGATAATCGCCGGCCGTTGTGTTTCCTCAATCACCTTTGCCATGGTGAAGGTTTTGCCCGAACCGGTAACGCCAAGCAACACTTGGTCGCGTTTTTTTTCGTTCAAGCCCTTGACCAGCGATTTTATCGCCTGGGGTTGGTCGCCGGCCGGTTCAAATTCGCTGGTGATTTTAAATGGCGCGACCGATTTGCGGGCGGCAAAAATTTCCAACCGATTGGCCAACCGCTCCTCAAAAGTTAATTTGTCGGGATTGATGATGGGGCTTTGCGCGCCGCCGCCGTTTACGTCGATATTATTATTTGCCATGG
>JASGCL010000066.1 GCA_030054115.1 Hydrotalea sp. | reverse complement strand
AAAACCGAGATGGCGAGCAACCCGACCATCATCATGATAAGCGGTAGGCCGATGAGGCCGAGTTCCGCCATGACCTCCCCCGCCAGCGGCGCGGTGACCGTGCTGGTGGCGTTATACACCATCACCACCAGGCTGTTCATCGCCACCAAATGTTGGCCGCGATAATGGTGGCCGATGAAGCCGAGCAAACTGCTGTAGATGATAAGCTCCATCGCGCCGTAAAGCATGATAAAAATTTCGATAACATGCAAATGCTTGGTGTAAAGTGCCGGCCAGGCAAAGGCCGCGGCCAAAATGCCGGCCACCGGGATTAATTTTTTGGCTGGCACCTCGTTCACCAGGTGGCTGACCAGCGGGAAAAAAATAATCGGGCCGACAAAATATAAAAAAACCACGAAACTGGCCTGGGTCGGGGTGAACCCATGGTTGATGGTCTGCACCGCAATCATGCCCGACGCGCCGAACATCACCCCCGACGCCACCGCAATGATAAGCACCACCGGGTTGGTTTTTACCGCCAGCCAAATACCCATTTTTAATTTTTGTTTTTTTTCGACCCTGATGGTTTTATGTTTCATTTTTAAAATCGGCCAAGCCGACAGCAATAACAACCCGGCCATGATGCCATAGGGTAAAAAACCCAGCAAAAAAATATGGCCGATAAGCCCACTGCCCAACGCCACCGACGATGTAAAACTGGCGGTGTAAAGCGTCATAATTCGGCCGCGATTTTGCGGCAGGGCAAGGCTGTTGGTCCAGGCCTCCATCCCCAGCCAACGCATCACCACCAAAAACCCGGCAAAAAACCGCAACACGCCCCAATATAACGGCTCGCGCGACAGGCTCATAAGAATAATAATAACCGCATTTAATAAACCAGCGATGATAACCGCCCGCGCCATGCCAAATTTTTGCGCCGTTGCCCCGACCCACGGGCTGGCAAACAACGCGGCCAGGCTGGTCGCCCCCAACACCCAGCCGATAACGCGACTGCTCTCACCATCGTATTTTAACGTCAGGGGAATATGGGTCAGAATCATCCCGACCATGAAACCATCGATAAAAATAGCTAGCAACAGGCGGCCGACATCGCCCTGTTGCGTGCCCAGGTCGCCCTTCATCGTGTGGAAAAAATTTCTTATCGCCATCATGGTATTTTGTGGATAATTTTCGCTTATCGCTTATCGATTGGCAAAAAACAAGAAAAAAGCATGAAACAATAGCCGGAAAAGCAGCAAAAAAGAATCGCCGAACGATGCGCGCCACCAGATTCTAATTTAGAACTATTCTAAAAGCCAGCCGAAGCCAATTTACCCCGTGAATTCATCTTTTTCCCTTTGATTCTTATGTAATAATATTATTCTCTTTGCGCCGCCGATAAGAAAAATAATAAATATAAAAAAAAAATTCTCAAAAAATCCTTAATAATCAAACGAAAATATGAAATTAACGCGACGGATGCATTGGGATGTTTTTTGTCAAGAAAAAAATTTACTTTCTTTGGGCTTTGGGGGGTTGTTTGCATTGCCGTTTTATTTGATGGTACGTCATTAAGAGTTTCGGGGACAATCCAGGGACAAATTGACGAGTGTGGTTGTGCAATATTCCCCCGTGGTTTACGGGGATGGATGGCTGGTTGACACGGGGTTGAGGCGTTTTACTTAAGTTCCTCCAAAACAATTATTACAAACCATTAACGCACCTTAACCAATCGATAAATAAATATTGCAAAAATAAAAAAATAAAATAATATATTCAAGAACCAAGAACCACCGAACAGCATAATAAAATAAACAATAGCAAAAGATAGTAGCAAAAAATAATCATGAACGATAAGCAAGAAAAACCCATTAACCCGCGAAGCACCATGATGGCAAAAAATACCCATCGCGTTGCGACCGACGATAAAGACACCATTG
Source organism: Hydrotalea sp. (assembly GCA_030054115.1). NCBI lineage: Bacteria > Pseudomonadati > Bacteroidota > Chitinophagia > Chitinophagales > Chitinophagaceae > Hydrotalea > Hydrotalea sp. The sequence goes on along the minus strand of JASGCL010000066.1, from coordinate 2,370 downwards.
CGCCGGCGACTCGCGAGGCCCCCTCCGGCGATATGGTGGCTGGTGATTATGACACCGGCGTTCGGTCAGAACGGGCGGTCATCAATAATCCCCTCAATAATCCTCTTAATAATTCATTGATGGATGGCGCCTTGCCCGATGCCCCCGCGGTGGACGATGTTCGCCATGCGGTGCGCACCGTTGCCGTGGCCGAGGAGCAAGATAAGCCGCAAGCCACGCAACATAAATGGCAAGCGGCATGGCCAGGCATATGGGCGAAAATGACGTCGCAGTTTCGCGCCGAATTTGGCGAAACATCTTACCGGCGGTTTTTGGCCTCGCTCCAAGGGGTGAAATACCAGGATGGGGTTTTTACGTTCCGCGCCGAAAATTTTTTCCAAGCCGAATGGGTGAAAAAAAATTATCGTTATTGGTTGTTACAACGTTTTCAAATCGAAAAATGGCAAGTCAGCGATATTGATTTTGTTATCGGCGGCACGGCCGACGCGCCTGGCCTGGGTGAAAATGCCGACGGCATGGCCGCAACCATGCAATCGCCCATCATGGGCGGCCTGGGCGAACAGCGCGGCGAATCATTTGGCGCGCAAACCGGCAAAAGCAAAAAATTGCTTGGTTCGGAATTATTAACGCAATTTCAATTTGATAAATTGGTGGTCGGCGATAGTAACGAGGAAGCGATAAATGCCGCCAAGCAAATGTTGGATAACTTCCCAAAATTGCCATTCAACCCATTGTTTATTTATGGTGCGGTGGGTTTTGGCAAAACCCATTTGCTGAATGCGATTGGTCATTATTTAAAACAACGTTACCCGCGCAAAAAAATCCTTTATTTTACGGCCGAGGATTTCTTGCAATATTTTGTATCGGCGGTGCGGCAAAAAGAAATTTTTTCATTTGAAAGCAATTTTGCCGATATCGATTGTTTGTTGATTGATGATTTGCATTTTATCCTGGGGAAGGAAGGGGCCTTAAAAGCCCTGGAAACCATCGTTGGTCAATTTTTGGATCGCGGTAAAATGATGGTGCTGGTCGCCGACCGTGGGCCACGCGATTTAAGCCAATTGGGTCAGCGGATTTTATCGCGCCTGCTCAGCGGGCTGGCCACCGAATTAAAACCCCTATCGCCCGACATGCAAAAGGCAATTTTGCGGATGAAGGCCCTGCAAAAAGGCATCGACCTGAGCGAGGATGCGATGGCTTGGCTGGCCGAAAAATTGAACGAGGGCAACACGGCGCGCGACATGGTAAATAACCATGTCAGCCCACGCGCCCTGAGCGGTATTATCAATCAATTGATGATAAAGATGGAATTGAGCCGTGGTTACAATAGCACCAGCAACGGCGCGGCCAATAATATGGCCAATAGCCCGCAAGACAAAAACCAGCGCAATGTTTTATCGTTGGAAAAATGCCAAAAACTATTGGGCGATTTTTTCCGGCCAGAACGTAAAAAAATCACCATCGATTCGATCCAGCAGATGGTGGCCGAATATTACGATATCACGCTGGAAGAATTATTGGGCAAAAGCCGCCTGCAAGACATTGCGCGGCCACGGCAAATTGCGATGTATCTGGCGAAAATGGCAACCACGCGGTCGTTGCCGTCGATTGGCGCGCGGTTTCGCCGCGACCACACCACGGTGATTCACGCCGTCAAAACGGTCGAGGGGCGCATGATGGACAACCCAAAATTCCAAGAGGAAGTGATGAGCCTGTTATCAAAATTAAAATCGGCCGATAAAAAATAGCTTTAAAGCCCTTAAGACCATGACAAACACAAACGGCCGGCAATAAAAAATCGTGCGTGAAAAGACGCAATAAAAAGAACCAGCGAAGGAGCAGTGAAAAACATGGCGCAAGCAACCGCAAAAGAAATAATCGAGATAAAATTATCGCCGACCATAAAACAATTGTTGTCGGCCGCCGCCAATAACGACCAAGCACACGGCGCAATAAATTACCCGGCGCGCGCCACCATGGGCAGTGCCGGTTTCGACCTGATGGCGGCCATCACGGAAAAAATTATCATTACCCCGGCGCAACGGATGCTTATTCCGACTGGTGTGTTTTTGCGCATGCCACGCCATATGGTGGCCGACGTACGGCCGCGTTCGGGGTTGGCGTTAAAACATGGCATAACGGTGTTGAACACCCCGGGCACGATAGACAGCGATTATCGCGGAGAGGTCGGCGTTGTGTTGGTAAACCATGGCGACGCGCCATTTGTTGTCGAACCATTGGCGCGCGTGGCGCAGATGGTTTTTTTAACCCTGCCCACGGTTGATATGGTGGAAATTGTCGATTTTGCCGATAATGGTGACGATGAAGCAAACCAACGAAAAACCGGCGGCTTTGGTTCAACCGGCTAGC
>JASGCL010000065.1 GCA_030054115.1 Hydrotalea sp. | reverse complement strand
GAAATATATTCGCTCGCAATGCTCGCTCATTATTTCTCTATCCTGTGGGCGTGTACACACGCCGACAGGTCGACAAACGTTTTTTCTTCATAAAGATTTCTCATAAAAAAAGGGTGGTTATACATACCCCCCTTGTATACAAGGGGGGATGGATAAAACAAGGAGCGTAGCGACTATGTTTTATAGGGGGGTTAGTCCACATTTCAGATTCGCACAGGGGGTCTAACCCCCCTACAAAATATCTCGGCTTTTACAAAGCCTCGTATTTTGTCTATCCCCCCTTGTTTCACAAGGGGGGTTTTACAGATGTTTTTTCCCGTTTAGAAGTTGACGCCCAACCCCACGCCAACGAAGAGGGCGAGTGGCCCGGCTTTGCTGGTGTAGGTTATGTCGCCCGATGATTTGGTGGCGTCGGCCGAACCTGACGCATCACTGCCGTAATATTTTACATCCTTCATCGCATGCAGGTATTTAACATTGACATCGAAATGGAATAACCCATTGTCATATTCCAACGCCATTTGCGGGGCGAGGACGAAACCCGCATCGTCCTTGGCCGCGCCGCCGGGTGATGTGTCTGGGGCGGCCGCCGTTGCCGCCGCGCCCGACGCACCCAACACAATTTTGTTGTTTGATTTGGCAACCAAATTATCCAATGTTGCCTTTTGCACAGGGTCGGTAACCTGCGAATAAACGCTATAGGGAATGCCGATAGCCGCCGGTATCGATTGGTCAACCGCCAATGTGCCGCCTTTATCCGTTACCGCCTTGATATTATTCAGCAACGATTTTAAATTGGTGGCGTCCTGGGTTTTGCTGGCCAATGTCGATTGCGACAATGGGGCATATGACAGGCTGGGGGCTGTTACCCCCGCGCCGGTGAAACCCAATGTCGGTGCGCCGCTGGCCGCCCACACGCTGTCGGGCACCGCGCCATATTGCATTTTGGTGCCAAATATATCGGCAATGGCCTTTTGCAATTTGCCACGGTCGGCATCGTTCAGGGTGGCACTGCTGTATACGCTGTATGGGATAACCTGCGTCGTAACATCGGCCGCCAGGGTGGGGGTTATCCCCTTGCTGGTTTTTACCGTGTTTATATTGTCCAACAATGTTTTCAACCCATTCGCGGTCGCGGTTTGGTTGGTCAATGTGGCATTGTTCAATGTGCCCGAAAATGGCAATGTCGGGGGGGTCGCGCCAAAATTAATATTTGGCACGCCATTGGGTGCCCATGCGCTGGCCGGCACCGCCTCATACTGCACCTTACCCGCCAATGCGCCACCATTTATTGCGGTTTGCAATTGGGTGCGCTCGGCATTGGTCAGGGCGGTGTAAACACTGTATGGTATGGTAACCACCGCGTTGCTGGCGGTTTTTGTTACCCCCATGTTGTAATTATTCATGGCGGTTAACAATGTTTGTAACCCCGTGGTGGTTTGCGCCGCGGCTGACCAGGTGTTGTAATCAACATCGGTCAGGGCAAGCTTAACCCCGGTCGGGGTGGCCGCATTCCCCTTTAACCAAATCAAGGTTGATTTTTGCGTTGCGTCGGTTATTTGTGAATAAACGCTGTATGGCACATTAACCACATTGTCGGCCGCGCCACGGGCAAAACTTGCGCTCCATGTATTTATGGTGTTCAGCAACCCGCTTAATGTGCTGGCGTTACCCGTCGCCGCCGTTGACCAGGTGGCATAGGGAACGTCAAGGTCAACCTTACCATTGGTCCGCAAGCTTAATAAGGTTGATTTTTGCGTTGCGTTGGTTATTTGTGAATAAACACTGTGCGGCACATTAACCACCAATTGAGACGCCGAACGGGCAAAACTGGTGCCCCATGCGCTGATGTTATCCAACATCGTCCCCAATTGGCTGGCGTTACCCGCCGCGGTTGACCAGGTGGCATAGGGAACGTCAAGGTCAACCTTACCATTGCTCTTCAAGCTTAATAAGGTTGATTTTTGCGTTGCGTCGGTTATTTGTGAATAAACACTGTGCGGCACATTAACCACAGGGTCGGCCGCGCCACGGGCAAAACTGGTGCCCCATGTGTTGATATTCGCCAACATCGTCCCCAATTGGCTGGCGTTACCCACCGCCGTTGACCAGGTGGCATATGGAACATCGGCAAATGTTATAGCACCGCCAAACGTGCTTATCATCATTTGCTTGGTTATGGCTGTATTATTCACCGTCAGCCCCGCCGCGCCGGTGTAATCAGAATAGCTAAATGTAACATTGTCAGCCGCTGAGGCGTAGTCAAAACTAACCTGCGCTATAAGTCCAGGATTCTTTAGATAAGTATAATCTAACCCCACCATGTTCCTTATCCACCCGGGGCGAGCGGCATCGCCATCAGCAATCGTCCTAAAAAAATGATTCCATACGGTGACAGGCACAAAAAGAGTATTACCAACAACAGTCCCCCCTTCTAATCTATCATAGTATGGTGCCAACAATCCCAACCCCGATTCGGTTGTTATGGCTTTTGTCCACACGCCACGGGCTATCGGCGTGTATGTGTCCACCACCCTTATGGTTTCCCAATGTTTAAATGCCTCGCCTATCTGCGCATCGGTGAAGCCGGTTGATCCGCTTCCCCCCCCACTCCTGGTGGCGCATCGGCTTGCTGATAATTGCGACCTATCATCCCACCACTTGCTATCAGTAAAAACCATGTCGGCGGGGAAGCGGTTACCAGGAGCACCAGTACCAATGGTGAGAAGAGTGATATTACTTGTTACGCAATCGCCACCCGGGCCAACCGGGTTCCAAGTTGTGCAAGCCCCCGCCGCGTTCGTGGTTTTGCATGACTCAGCTATCCCAAAATCGGTGCTTTGTGGGCCACCATTACCGATTCCTGCTATGGGATCTACTTGCTTAACAGAAATATAACTCGCCCCACCCGCAACCCGCGTGCCACCGCTTTGTGCGGCATTGCTTGGCGTGCCGTTGGCTTTCCATTTAACGTCTGAAATGCTGAAACCCACACCCATGCCCAATCGCAAACCCCAATGGTCGGCGGAATCCAATTTAAACCGATAACTTGGCACCACGGTCATTACGTGATACGCCGCGTCGTAATTGTAATTACTGCCGGCATTGACCCCCGTGCCCGCGCCGTTCCATTTATGGTTAAAACCCATGTAATCGGCCGCCAGGCCGAAACCGGTTTTGCTGGTCCAGCCCAAACTGGCCCCGTAACCAAACCCGCCCGCGCCGGCCGACGTGTTGTCGCCCAAACTGGCCCCGCCGTCGGTTTTGGTTTTTTCCCAACCGCCGGCGAAATTATAAACATAACCAACATCGGCCTTGACCATTAACTTCCCCGCCACCTTATCGGCCAGCAATGGGCCCTTTGTGCCCGTGCCAGAATTCGACGGCTTAGCCGTTTGCGCCATGGCAAGGTTGCCACTGGCCATTATGCCGACCACGGCCATCAGCATGATATTTTTGGTAATATTTTTTTTCATTTTAATCCCCTCCCATTTAAAATAAATAAATTGTTAGAAGCTAAAATTAGCCGCCGCGCCAATTTGGCCGTAGGAGAACCCGATGAATCCATCCTCTGGCTGTGACTCAGCGCTCCATGATTGGCGATTAGAAGCAGAAAAGGTTTCCTTATACGGCGCACCACCAACATAACCCCATTTGCCCGTGATATTGATGGCGATGTTGTTGGTGATGGCATAACCAATGCTCGCCCCCAACCCAATTGCCCAGGTGTGAGCGTTATATATACGGTCAGCGTATTGAGAGCGATCATTAGTATCGTAAACCTTCATCACGTTTGACTTAAAGGCATAACCCCCCTCTAATTTTGGGGTAATGATGAGTTTATTAGCGATAGAAAATTGATAGCCAACAACCGCCAACACCGGCACAAGCAAAGTGCTATATTCTAAATTGTAGCCATCAGAATGATTAGCATAGGAGGATTTAAAATTCTGGATAAAATAATCAACCCCGGTATTTACCCCATAAACCAGACCGCTTTGGTTGGCCGATGGCCCAAACAGCAAGTTAAGGGTTGCGCCACCACCAACCGCGGCACCATTATAGAGTAATGCGCTCTCTTTTCGCCGAGCCGCGGTGGGTGCTGTTTTGTTAGTCCAAGAGGCATTTATTTGGTCATCGACCGACAGAATGGTCGCGTGGCCGTCGATACCAATGGTAAAGGCGGTTTTGGCCGTTAACTTACTGCCAGCCAGCAATGCGCCCTTGGCGCCAGCACCAGCCGTTTGCGCCATGGCAAGGTTGCCACTGGCCATGATGCCGACCATGGCCATGCCGGCCAATATATTGTTTCGTAATGTTTTTTTCATTTTAATCTACCTCCGTTTAAAATAAAATATTATAAAAATAGAAAATATGCTTAATGCTACCCTCGATTGAAACTTACAATAGCCCCCCCCCCCGTCAAGGGTTTTTTTATGCAATTTTGCATAAATTCTTTGATAATGGTGGTGGTGATAATCGCCAAGTCCTCTCTATAGATAAAAAACGAGATAAAAACCGACCAAGCAGAAAAAACCCTTGACATCGCCCATTTTGTTCTATATTTGTATTTTATATGTTCTTTATTTGTTC
>JASGCL010000064.1 GCA_030054115.1 Hydrotalea sp. | reverse complement strand
CCTCACCAAAAACCCATCGAAAGTGGTTTGACAAAGTGGTTTGACAAGGTTTTTCCACTATGCTAGCTTTTTGCCGTCAGGAGAAAAGGGGAGATGAGCCAAGAAAATAATATACTAGGCAATGGGGGTAACCAAGCCCGGCCAAAAAAATACGATGCGATTATTGTTGGTGCCGGCCATAATGGTTTGGTAACCGCCAATTATTTGCAACGCGCCGGCCTGTCGACTCTGGTGGTCGAAAAAACCCCGCACATCGGCGGCGCGGCAACCTCGATTTCTCATTACAAAACGCCCGAGCAAGATTGGATCTACAGCAATTGTTCCTATGTCTGCAGTTTGTTTCGCTCCGAAATTTGGCGCGATTTGGAATTAACAAAATTTGGCCTGCAGGTTATCCCGTACGAAAGCGGTGGCGTGGTGGTTGATAACGGCCGTGATTATTTTTCAACCTACGCCGACCATTGGGCGCAACGCCGCGAAATCGCCCGCCATAATATCAAGGACGTTGATGCCTACGAACGTATCGGCCAATTTTTAACCCGCCAGGCCAGGTTCATCAAGGATTTATTATTGCGCACCCCGCCCGACCCGGTAAAAATGGGGATAAGCGATATTTCCGAATTAATTTTCCTCGCCAAAAAATACGGCAATTTGGGGGCGAAGGACATGGCCGAGATGATAAGATTCTTCACCATTTCGGCTGGCGATTTCACCCGTGAGTATTTTGAAACCGGCGCGTTGCAGGCCCTTTACGCCGGCTCCGGCATTATCGGTTCGGGCATGTCGGTTTTTTCGCCCGGCACGGCCTATGTTCTGCTCCACCATTTCATGGGCGATGTCGACGGGGTTTATGCCGCCTGGGGCTACGCGCGCGGCGGCATGGGGGCCATAACCCAGGCCCTGGGTAAATCATACCAATCGGTCGGCGGGGTTATCGAATCGAACAATGGTATCAAGGAATTTTTGGTGCGCGGCAACCGCGTGCGCGGCGTGGTGTGCGACGACGGCAAATCATACAACGCCGACGTGGTGGTGTCGGGCATGGACGTGCGCCAAACCTTCATCAACCACATGTCGCCCGACCAATTGCCTGGCGATTTTTTAAAATCGGTCAGCCGGTTTAAATTTCGTGGCTCGTCCGGCAAATTAAATGTCGCGTTGGACGGCATGCCAACATTCACCTGCATCCCCGACGGCGCGGCCTGTTTAGCGGGCGATTTGCACCTCGAGGATAACCTCGATGTTTACGAACAATCATACGACGATTGGCGGCGCGGCAATTGGTCGCGCAAACCCTATGTCGATATGCTGTTCGGCAGTATCATCGACCCCACCATGGCGCCCGCCGGCAAACATGTCGTGTCATTTTTTGTGCAATATGTGCCTTACGAATTATCAAACGGCCGCGAATGGACCGAGGAAAATAAAAAAGCCTTCGCCGACACCGTTATCAATTCGGCGGCGCGTTATTCCGACATCAAGGATAAAATTTTGCATATGGAGGTTCGCACGCCGCTCGATATCGAACGCGAGGTCGGGCTTAGCGAGGGGAATATTTTTCAGGGTGAATTATCGCTCGACCAATTATTATTTAATCGTCCGGTGCCGGGTTACGCCCAATACCGCACGCCGATTCGCGGGCTTTACCTGTGCGGTGCGTCGACCCACCCGGGCGGCGGGGTGATGGGCGCGAATGGTGCCAACGCGGCGCGCGAAATTTTGAAGGATTTAAAAAAACCACGCGTCGGCATCGCCCTGAACACGCAATAGGCATAGAATAAACGGATAAAAAAAATGTTTCACAAAAAAAATATCATCATCATTGGCGGCGGCATCAACGGCCTGTCGGCCGCGTTGGAATTAACGCGCCGGCCATTTTCGTTCCTGTGCCGGCGGGTAACGGTGGTCGACGGCGATAAAGAACTCGGCGGCCTGGCGCGCCACGCCGATTATTGTTACGGCTTGCCGCGCAACACGCGGTCGCAACTTTTGTGGGGCGGGTTTCGCTTGGGCAAAAAAATGACCAGCATCGTGCTGGGCGACGACAACGATTCGGTGTTGTTGCGGCCAACGCGTGGCGGCACAAAATACATCGGGCTGGATAATGATTTGGTCCGCAATCACCGCCTGCTGGAAAAGAAAATGAAAAAATACATCAAGATTTGGCAAAAAATTGTCAGCCACGCGCCGCCCAAGTTCGAGGGCGACCGCCGCGATTTCCCCAACCTTATCCGCGCTGGCCTGGCCTTTAAATTGATGAGCAAAAAATCGCAATATGATTTTTTAAAAATCATTGCGCAAAATGGCGATGATATTTTTAACGAACATCTGGGCGAGGGGCAAAGCCAAGCCCTGACCAGCCTGTGGAATTTTCACAGCACGCACGGCAGTGGTCTTTACGCCACCCATTCGGGCACCATACCCGCCCTGTGGTCGCGCCAGGCCTTTGGCAAAAACCTCGGGCTCACCGCCTACGCCCTTGACCCCGAAAAATTGTTTCGCGCCTTTGAACGGGTTTTAAAACGGCGCGGCGTGGTGATTGAAACCGGCAAAAAAGTTGCCGAGATTACATCGGAATTTCGTAACCAACAGCAATGTGTAACCGGCGTTAAATTGGCCGGCGGCAAAACCATTGCGGCCGATATTGTGTTATCGACCCTGGCCCCGCACCGCACGATTCAATTGGTTGGGGCGCGCGAATTTGACGGCGAATTGGTGCGCCGCACCCACCATGTGCGCGGTCGCGGCTTGGTGGCGCACATGACCATCACCACCAAACAGCAACCAAAAATTATTGCCAATCAAAAAAAATCGCCAACCCGCATTGTTATCACCGGCGGCCGGCAACAATTGGAATCGCAATTTTTGGACAGCAAATATGATTCCTACCCCAGCCAATTTCCCATCGCCATGACGTGGCGGCATGACAAATTGTTTTTGCAAATTTTTAACCAGCCATTGCGCGTTAAACAAAATGCCAACCAGGTGAAAAAAATCGTGCTCGACCAATTGAAAACCTACCTGCCTGACCTTGACCCGCAAAAGGTCGAATTGACCCTGCCCGACGACATGGCCGATTACGGCGGCGGCGATGATTACCGCGAGGCCGGCAACCCGGCCTTCCCCAAGGCGCACCCCGCGGCCTGGCACCACGCCGATTTGACGCTTGACCAATTGTGGGCGTGGCGGCCAATCAACGGCGTTGCGTCTGGCGCGTCGGTCGGGTTCAGCCATTACCGCACGCCGATTGATAATCTTTATGTTGGCGGCGCGGCTTGCCACCCGGGCGGCGACATTCATGGCATGGCCGGCATTTTGGCGGCGCGCACCATTTTAAAAACCGCACGAAAAATTTCCAATAATAAAAAATAATTATAAGGAGCAACCACATGACAATGGCACAAAATAAAAACATGGTAATGGTCGAACGCGGTTTGGAATCATCCGCCCTGTCTCATGTTACCGACAAATTGGTGAAATCCCACGCATTTGAAAGTTGGGTTGGCCACCGCGCACCAACATTTTACCAAAGCCTGTCGGAGGAGTATTTCGCCCTGCGCAATTCGGTGGGGATGATTGATGTTTCGATTTTGCACAAATATCTTATCACCGGTCGCGACGCCACCGAATTCGTCAACCGATTTGTCACGCGCGACATGCGAAAGGTCGCGGTCGGCCGCGTTGCCTATTGCCTGTGGTGTGACGAGGAAGGCATGGTGATAGACGACGGCACAATTTTCCACCTGGGCAAAAACGAATATCTTTTAACTTGCCAAGAATCGCAATGGGAATGGTTGCTGACGTTGCAGGAGGGATTTGATGTAACCCTCACCGACCTCAGCCGCGACGTGGCGGCCCTGGCGATACAGGGGCCGGTCGCCTACGCGCTCCTCAAACGTCTTCACGAAACAAAGCTGGAAGGTTTTGAAATCCCCGACATTGGCAACATGAAACCATTCGACATTGTTGAATGGCGCGGCGGCGCGGGCGCAAGTTTTATGAAACCCGGCAAAATGGCGATGATGATATCGCGCACCGGTTTCACCGGCGATTTGGGTTACGAATTATGGTGCCACCGCGATTTGATTGAAACATTATGGCACAGCCTGTTGGCGGTTGGCAAAAATTTACGCATTCACCCGGTGGGCCAGGGGGCGTTGGGGTTGGCGCGGGTCGAGGCAGGCTTCATCGCCACCAACGTCGATTTCATGAGCTCGCACGTCGCCACCCGCCCGGGGCGCGGCCGCACGCCATATGAATTATTAATGGGCAAATTGGTGCATTTCGACAAACCATATTTCAACGGCAAATCGGCGTTGTGGCGGTTGTCGGGCGGCGGCGACGACGCGGTTACCAAACGCAACATGCGGTTCGTTCTGCACCCAATTGACATCGCGACAAAGAAGGAAGCAAAAGATTCGATAGTTTACCACAAGGAAAAAATCGAATGCGGCCATGTAACGGCGTCGCTGTGGTCGCCGACGTTAAAACGCAACGTGGGTTACGCCGAATTTAAGGCGCCATTTGGCATTTTCGAAAAACAAAATTTATTTGCCGAGGTTTGGACGAACAAGGAAAACATGTTTGAAAAGGTCATGGCCCCCCTGACCCTTTGCGACCGCCCATTTTTCAACCCACCAAGGAAGAACAAAACACCGGCG
>JASGCL010000063.1 GCA_030054115.1 Hydrotalea sp. | reverse complement strand
AGGCTTTTACGCCATTCTTTAATAAAATAAATTGTTACGCCGGGTAATGTTCGCGCCAATGGCGGGCAATGTCGATGCGGCGGGCGAACCATACATGGTCATGTTGTTGCACATAGGCAAAGAATTTCTTTAACCCCTGAATCCGCCCGGGCCGCCCGATAAGGCGGCAATGAAGCCCGATGGATAACATCTTGGGCGCGGTCGCCCCCTCTTCATACAAACAATCGAAAGCATCCTTAAGGTAGGTAAAAAAATGCTCGCCGGTGTTAAAACCCTGCACGGCGGCAAAACGCATGTCGTTGCTGTCCAATGTATAGGGCACAATAAGATGCGGTTTGTTCACCACCCGCGACCAAAAGGGCAGGTCGTCGCTGTAATCGTCGGCATCGTAAAGGAAGCCGCCCTCGGCCGCAATTAATTCGCGGGTGTTGGGGCCGGTGCGACCAGTATACCACCCCAGCGGCCGTTCGCCGGTAATTTTTTTATGCACCGCAATAGCCATTTCCAAATGTTCCTGTTCGATATGGCGCGGCACATATTGATAATTTATCCATTTGTAACCATGGCTGGCGATTTCGTGGCCGTCCTTCAAACATTGTTCGATAACCTGCGGGTGGCGCGCCATGGCCGACGCCACGCCGTAAACCGTGATGGGAATTTGCTGGTCGCGAAATACTTGCAACAAACGCCACACGCCGGCGCGCGACCCATATTCGTAAATACTTTCCATGCTCATGTGGCGCACATCGTCGAGCATCTGCGCCGAAACGATTTCGGACAAAAAAGCCTCAGACGCTTTATCGCCATGCAGGATGCAATTTTCGCCACCCTCCTCATAATTCATCACCACTTGAATGGCGATGCGTGCCCTGTTTGGCCAAACAACCTTTGGCGGGGTGGCGCCATAACCGATAAGATCGCGCGGGTAGGAATCGCTGGGGCCAACCGTCAATGGCGGGTTAAACGGCGGGGTGGGTTTGGGCGCGCTCATGTTATGGTTGTTTTATTACTTTAAGCGGCGTTAAAAAACAATCTTTTTAAAAACGATTAAGAAAATAATGGCTTAAAAATGAAACGCGGCGCGTATTGCAAAATTTAGCGTGCCCTGCGCCGCCTTGTCAGGGGCGAAGCCATAATCCACCGCCCCGCCCATGTCAACCCCGGGGGCGATTTGGTAATCAATCACCAACCTCGGCGTTATGACAAAATCCCAATTGGTGCGCCACGGGCCGTCTTCAATAACCTCGCGGTCGTTGTAATAACGGCTGGTAACTTTTGTTAAATTGTTGCGCGCGCCGATGTAAAACCCGGGCACAATCGTCCAACGTTTCAGCACAAACCCAACATCAACCCCCGCCGCCAATTCGTTGCCGATATATTGGTTTTGATAAAATAAGTTGAAGTCAGTTTTTAAATCAAATGGGTAATTAATATCGCGATATTCCAATATACCGGCGGTCAGGCGGTAATAACCCATCGGGGCGATAAAAAACCATGGTGCCAATTTGAATCGGTAACCACCGCTGACCATGGTTTGAAAATAAACCGGCGAATCGGGGGAGAGGCTCGCGCCCGTCCACTGGCTGGTAAAATTGATGTTGCCCAGCGGCGCGGCACCGCCCACTTCCCAATTTAATATCCCCTCGGCACGGGCGGGGGTTGCATTGGTGGCGGTAAGGCCACCGATAATAAAGGCCGCCGCCAAGCCATAACGCCAGCCATGTTTTGGTTGCGGGCGATTGGTCAAAACAGATTTTGCAGGTTTTTTTGGTTGGGGCATAAACAGGTTGGGTCTTCGGGAATAATAAACTTTTGGTTATTTTTTATCCCTATCATAAATCGATATTATTGTCATTATATTTGGTGGACGTTGATGGGTGGGGTTGGTCGCCGTTATTCATGGCCTTATTGACCTTAAGGTTTTTATAATATTGCGCGACAAATTTATTTCAGCCCGTATTTATCTTGCGCGGACGTAATTGCGCGCCGGTTGTAACAATGGTGGCAACAAAGCTCGGGTGGCTTGCTGGAATTAAAAATAGCAGAAAAAAGGAAAACCGCGCTTTACGCTGGTTTATCTTCGCTCGCCGGTGTTTCGGCGGCGGGTGCGGCGGCTTCAACTTTCGGGGCTTCGGCCGGTTTTGGTGCTTCGGCGGCGGGCGCGGCCTCGGCTTTCGGGGCTTCGGCCGGTTTTGGTGCTTCGGCGGCGGGCGCGGCGGCTTCAACTTTTTCCGGCGCAACCTCGGCGGGTTTTGCGGCGGCGGCTTCGGCGGCTTTTTTCGCTTCTTCTAATTTGGCTAAGGTTTTGGCGCGTGGCATGTTTTGTTTGGTTTGGGTTTTCGCCTTTTCCTTGCGGTCAACCTTAACCAATCCATGCTGGCTTAAAAAAATTGCAACCCGTTCCGATGGTTCGGCGCCGACCGACAACCAATATTTGACGCGTTCGATGTCGATAACAACCCGCGCCGGGTCTTTGCTGTCCAACATCGGGTTGTAACTGCCAACCCGTTCCAAAAATTTGCCGTCGCGCGCACGGGTGCGGGTTGCCGCAACCAAGCGGTAATAGGGGCGTTTTTTTGTGCCACCACGGGCAAGGCGTAAACGAACGGACATGTTTTTTCCTTTTTTTAAGTTATGTTCTTTAAACTTCTAATGAATTTTGTCTTTATGTCCTGCCACGGAACAATCACAATGTCAAGCGGTAAAATGATGGGGCCGGTAAAGACGCATTTAGCTAGGCCGGCGCGGCCTGGCAGGGCAATGATATTTATTTTGACAATTTTTTGTTTTTGCTTTATTATGCGGGTAATCGGTGTTTTGGGCGCGATTTGACCAAATTTTTAAACTTTAACTAGTCCTTAAACCAAACCATGGCACCTAACCGGCACGTAAAAGAGCGACTATGGCAACCAATTTCTTACATCAGCGGCATACAAAATGGCTGTCCTTGGGTCTGTTGCTGGTTATTGGCAGTATTTTGTTTGTGTGGTTTTCGCATGACGATATTTTTGAAGACAAGGTTGCACCACCAACCCTGACCAGCCTTTCCCTAAAACCCGGCAAGCCATTTCGCCAACTGGTGGCGTTGAAAAACGACAGCAAAACCTCGGGCACATTTATTGGCACCTTGACCGCGATGGTAAAAAACATTCCATCGAAACCGCACCGAATTTTCCAGCAAGCCACCAGCTTAATGCTCTATAATGGTTATTTGCCCGGGCCGTTGGTTGAGGTCAAGGCCGGCGACCATGTAAAAATTAAATTCATTAATAAATTGGCAAAGGACACCACGGTGCATTTCCATGGCCTGCCGATTCCGCCGGAGCAAGATGGCAACCCGATGGAAGTGGTGCGCCCCGAAAAATCACGGGTTTATGATTTTCTTATCCCCGCCGATACCCAAGGGAGCTATTGGTATCACCCGCACCCGCACCAATTGGTGGCGATGCAGGCGGCGTCCGGCCTGGCCGGCGCAATGATTGTGCGCGCCAAGAATGACCCCTTGGCGGCATTGGGCATAACCGAGCAGAATATTTTTATCAACGGCCTGCGGCTAAGCAATGGCCAAATCGATAAAAACAACCAGATGGATTGGCAACATGGCCGCATGGGGGAGACATTGTTGGTCAATGGCGTGGTGCAACCGGTGTTGACAGTAAACCCGGGTAGCACGCAACGCCTGCGGATATGGAACGCGACCAATGGGCGGTTCATGACGCTGGTGTGGAAAAAGGGCACCGACCCCGACGCGCCAAATACCGACGTTAAAACCTACCTGGTGGGCACCGATGGCGGGTTGATACCCCGCCCCTACCTGCTGGGGGGCGATGGCGTGATGTTAACATCGGCGCAACGCCGCGAATTGGTGGTGCGGTTTGATGGCAAACCAGGCGATGTTTACACCTTGTTTGAACAATATCCAAAATTACCGGAACTGGCCACCGCGGCGGGCAATGAAAACGCGGGTGACGCCATGGCCGGCATGGACATGAACATGGGTAGTGCAGGCAATTCCCACAACATGGCCGGCATGGATATGAACATGGGCGACGCGGGCAATTCCCACAACATGGCCGGCATGGATATGAACATGGGTAGCGCGGGCAATTCCCATAACATGGCCGGCATGAGCATGAACATGGGGGGCATGGATGCGATGCCCGGGATGGAGGCTGGGGTGCAAAAACCATTGATGACGGTAAAATTGGGCAATGGGCCAGTGGAAAAACCAATTGCTTTGCCGGACAACCTGCGCAGTATTCAACCTCTGCCGCCAACCGCGATTAAGAAAAAATTAGCATTTACCGGCGTGCTGGCCGATGTATCGATTAATAATAAAAAATTCGATATGAAATCGATAGAGTATGTCAGTAAAAAAGGCACGGTCGAGGAATGGTCGGTGGTTAACCGCGCCGACATGACCCACCCATTGCATATTCATGGCGGGCAATTCCAAGTGGTGAGCCGCGAATTGGATGGCGTGGTGAAGAAGCCGCCCTATGTAGCGTGGGAGGACACAATCGCGGTTTTGCCCGGGGAAACGGTGGTGCTACGTATGAAGCAAGATTTTGTCGGCATTCGCATGATTCATTGCCATATTTTGGAACATGAAGAACGCGGCATGATGGCGACGATTAATGTTGTTGAATAGGCCGATTGCAAAAACTGATAATGATATTTCAGCGGCGGTAAATCGCGGCCTGGCGGCG
>JASGCL010000062.1 GCA_030054115.1 Hydrotalea sp. | reverse complement strand
GCGTTAGCGACTATAATTTCGAGGTGGGTTCGCCAACTATATTTTTTGATAAAATAATTTGCTCAAACAACTTGCGGCCATGCCCGCACCACGTGGCATGCAATGCCGTGGCGGTCGGCGTAACCTTGGTGATATGCCTCGGCCGGAAAAAAATTGCTGTATGGGGCAATTTCGGTAACAATTTTTTTGTCAAAATATTTCTGCACGCGGTCGCGCACTTTCGTTGCGGCCTTTAACTGCGCGTCGTCAAAACAAAAAATGCACGACCGATATTGCGGGCCGTAATCGGGCCCCTGACGATTAAATTGGGTTGGGTCATGCAGGCGGAAAAACAAATCCACCAATTCTTCGTAAGAAACTTTTTTATCGTCAAACGTAACAAACACCACCTCGGCATGGCCGGTTTTGGCGGTGCAAACATCTTTATAGGTTGGGTTTTCCATATGCCCACCGCCGTAACCCGACACCACCGACAACACCCCGGGGGTTTTGCTAAACAGCGATTCCACCCCCCAAAAACAGCCGCCACCAAAAATTGCCTTTTGCATTGCCATGACAATAATATAGTGCGCGCAATATAAAAATACAACTTATTTTACTTAATTTTTTTTGTCTCGCCGATGGCTAAGGTAATGAAACTATCGTCCGCCACGCCCCTTTGTTTTTTGGCAAGTTTCAGGTCGATGGGCGGTTGCAACACCCCCTCGGTGCTCAATAAAAATGTGCCCCAATGCACGCCGAACGCATGTTTGGCCCGCACGTCCGATTGAATTTCTAATGCCTCGGCCGGGTTTTCATGTTGCCGTTTCATAAAATCGCGCGGTTCATATGCGCCAATCGGAATCATCGCCCAATCTATCCCGCCATCAATCGCGCCGTATTTTTTACCAATATCGCGGAATAGTTTTTGGCTGTAACCAGTGTCGCCGCTGTAATAAAAGGTAAAAGGCTTCGCTTTATTCCCCCGCGCCCGCACCACGAAACCGCCCCACAGGCTACGATTGCGGTCAAGGATATAACGCGTGCTCCAATGTTGGGCCGGCACAAAATAAATCGCTAAGTCGTCAAGATTGTCGCCGAGGTTTTTATCAGGGTTTTCGCTCCACCTGTCGCCCCAATCCATCTCCACGACATTTGTAATACCATGCCAACGAAACCAATTTTTTAACCCCAGCGGCACCAAAAACACCGCTGATGGGTTGCGGGCGGCAATATTCCTGACCGAATAACCATCCAAATGGTCGTAATGATTATGGGAAATAAGAACCAAATCTATCGGCGGCAATTTATCAATCGGCAATGGTATGGGCGTCAGGCGTTTTTCACCCAACCACGCAACCCCCAACCAATCGGAAAAAATCGGGTCGGTGATGATATTCTTGCCATTCACTTGCAACAGCGCGGTCGATTGCCCCAGCCAGGTAAAGGCCGTCTGGTCACGATTTTGTTGCAACCATTTTATATCGGGCGCGACCTGCGGCACCTTTGCGGCATCGGCACGAATCTGCTCCTTTTGATTGCTTAATTGGCTATAGGCCGCGCTCATCTCGCTCATTGTTTTGCGCTCCCTTGGTTGGTTGGCTATTGGGTCCAAATTGATAAAACCGCGCGGCGTGGTATAGGATTTTGCCGCGTCGTAATAGGGGTTGGCCCGTTTGTTCCAAAGATAAAACCCCAAGCCAACAACCAACGCCAGCCCCACCAGGCCAAGCAGGGCAAACAACAGCATGAGGAGAGCTCTTTTCATCTTGTAAGGAAGATATAAAGTAAAGGGGAGGGATTAAAAGGCTAGTCGCGGGGCAATAGTTCTATCAAATGGCCGTCGGGATCCTTGATAAAGGCTAACATCGGCGCGCCGGGTTTACCCCCCATCGGGCCGGGTGGGCGCGGAATAGTAACATTTTTTAATTTTAAAAAATCACAAAATTTTCTTAAATTATCGCACCTTATGGCTATATGGCCAAAGGCATCCCCCACGACATAGGGTTCTGTCCGGTCCCAATTGTGGGTTAATTCAATCACCGCCCCGTGTTTTTCGTCTTCATAACCGACGAAGGCCAGGCTGAAACGCCCATCGGGGTAATCGTCGCGCCGCAACAGCCGCATGCCCAACAACCCAACATAAAAATTAAGCGATTGTTCCAAATCGATAACCCGCATCATGGTGTGCAACAGCCGTGGCTTCTTGGCAACCCGCGTGTAATCTGGCGGGAAATAATCGAGTGGGACATCGTTAATCATCTCGCCCACAATTATAGAGCAACCAGGTGACGACTGCAACCCCCGCCCCAGACTAGCCACATATTGACTAGCACCATATTATTGGGTTGCTTTCGAAAACAACTCAAAGGAAAAAATCGCCTATAAATAAAAATAATACTTGACAGTCGCGGTCAAGTGGCAGAAAATCACTTTCAATCGCTGGTCGATTTATTTAAAAAATACTTTTATTTTTTTGGGGCATGAATTTTTTAACCAGCATCAAATTGCAACTTATGTAATTACTTTAAAGGAGAGAACATAACATGGCAAAAAACAAATTGGCCACCGGCGTGCTTGGCACGTTCGAATCGGTCATTATGGGGATAGCGGGCACCGCCCCGGCATACAGCTTGGGGGCCACGGCCGCCGCGATTGTGGCCGCGGTGGGCGTGTTATCGGTCGGCAGTTTATTTTACTGCGGGCTGGTGATGTTTGGCCTGATGTATGCCTTCATACATCTAAACAAAATGGACGCTAACGCTGGCGCAACCTACGCCTGGGCGGGTAAAATCTTTGGCAAAACCTGGGGGTTTTTCTCCGGTTGGTCTTTGGTGGTGGCTTCATTAATATTCATGGTGTCGGCCACCATACCGGCGGCAACATCAACCTTGGCGTTGATTGCCCCTAGCTTGGTGGACAGCACCACCTGGGTCGCTGTGGTTGCTGGCCTGTGGTTGACGCTGGTAACCGCCGTGGTAACACGCGGTATTCGCCATGCCTCGGTCGCGCAGGTAACCTTCAGCATATTGGAAATCATCATCGTTGTCGCCTTGATAATTGGTGCTTTTTATCAATATTGGGGTAAGCCACTGCATGCGCCGTCATTCTCATGGCTATCACCCTTCGCCTTCACGTGGGAAACATTTACAAAGGGTGCCTTGGGCGCTATCTTCTTCTATTGGGGCTGGGATGTTACCCTGAACCTGAGCGAAGAAACCAAGGCGGGCCGGCCACATCCGGCTTCCAAGGGTGCCTTTTGGTCAATGGTTAACCTTATTCTCATCTATATCATTTTGATGATTGTCATTTTGATTGTGTTGAGCGATGAGGAGATCCAAGCAGGCGGCGCCAACGTGTTGTTGGCGGTTGGCAATAAGCTGTTCCCCGAACCATGGGGTTACATCGCGGTCATTGCGACCATGTTGTCGACAGTTGGCACGATTGAAACCACCATGTTGCAATATACACGTAGTATGTTTGCCATGGCGCGCGACAATTTGTTCCACAAACGCTATGCCGCGGTGCACCCCAAATGGGAAACGCCGTATTTCGCCAACCTCAGCATTTGGGCAATTGGCCTGGTGCTGATATTTGCATCGTCCTTCATGCCATCGGTCAGTAGCATCTTGGAGGCCTCCATCACTGCGATAGGCTTTCAAATTTGCTTTTACCTCAGCATGGCTGGCCTTGCTTGCGCTTGGTATTACCGCAACAAATTTAAAGACGGCATATGGGACGGCATGACACATATTGTGTTCCCGGGCCTGGCCGCGCTTTATATGGTGTTTGTCGGTCTTTACACTGCCTACGACACGCAATTTGCCGAACCCGACCCGGAAAATCCTGCCATCCTTGTGTGGGGGATTAACCTTGTGGTCTTTGTCGGCATTGGTGCTATCTTGCTTGGGTTTATTCCCTTGCTATGGGCGAAGTTGGTTAGGAATAAAAAATAACCACTTATATTGATGTTTATCGAACGTCAATAAAAAATAAAAGGCGGTTGGGTTTTCCAACCGCCTTTTTACAATATAAATTATCAAAAAATCGCCCTGCGATTTGTTGATAGCCGATGTTTTTTATGTTGTTTGCTTTGGCAAAGCCAAAGCAAATTTCAGGCGGGAGCGGCCTCACTTGCGTCTATACAATATAAATTATCAAAAAATTTCTCCGAAATTTGTTGATGGCGAAATTGCTCTATTATCACAGATGTTTTTTTCTTAGACATCTCACCTCTCTCTATCCGTCATTCTCGAAATCGTTGCGAGCGATATTGCGTTCAGCAATAGCGCAAACCATTCGCAACGATTATCGGCCGCGCTCAAGTAGCGAAGCGATAGCGCGAATAAATTGCAATCCTTGGCGTCAACTTTGCCCGCTCTCAACCGACATCGCCTAATATATTTGCGCTATCACTTCGTTACTTGAGCGCGGCTGGTTGGTAAAATGACAGATTCGCTGGCGAATGATTATTACTTTGTTGAAAAACGACGCCAGGGATTGCAATTTATTTCGCCCTATCGCTTCGCTACTTGAGGGCGGCCGATAAATTTTTCTATTGTTTTCGCCATGTTGCATTCGCAACATGGCAAGAAAAATTTTCGAGAATGACGGGTAGAGGGAGCGCAAACGGCGGCGCGAAAAAATAAGTCTGACTTCCCTTGTGAACCAAGGGAAGAAGAAAATTAAGGAGTAAAATTTATTTTGCGACTATAATTTTCAGTTAGGTTAGACGCCAGTTGCGAATCTGAACTGGTGTCTAACCTACCTGAGAAATATATTCGCTCGCAATGCTCGCTCATTATTTCTCTATCCTGTGGGCGTGTTTCACAAGGGAGGTCGACAAACGTTTTTTCATAAAAAAATGTTGCTAACGAACCCAC
>JASGCL010000061.1 GCA_030054115.1 Hydrotalea sp. | reverse complement strand
CACCGCGTAAGCGGTTTTTGCAAATCATATTGCCACCGCGTAAGCGGTTTTTGCAAATATATATGGTAAACCCCCTCCCCCAAAAAGGAGGGAGGAAATGGAGGAGGAGGCTAAGGGCGATAAACTTAAAAAGTTATCGCCCCGACGGCATTGATATGGGAATGCTAATCCAAAATTACAAGGCGGTAATTGTCTTTGTCCGAAAATAATTTTCGCAACATCTGATTGTTTAAAAAATGGCCGCCGTGCGCCGATTGATATTTGCCAATGATGCGATGCGGCGACAGGGCCAAATCGCCAACGATATCCAAAAATTTATGGCGCACGAATTCATCGGGGAAGCGTAAGCCGCCCGGGTTCAACACGCCATCATCGCCGGCCACCACCACATTGTCGTAGGTGCCACCGAGGCCAAGGTTGTTGGCCTTTAACAGGGCAACATCGGCCTCCATGCAAAATGTGCGCGCAGACGCAATATCTTGAAAAAAATAATCGCGACTGACCAGGCTTTTTAATCTATCCTTGCCGATCGCCTTCGCCGGGTAATTAATCGCGCAATCGATGTCCAAAAATTCGGCGGGGTCAAGGGTCGCGGTCATGCCCTTTTCCTGCACCTCAACCTGTTTGACAACTTGCAAATAGGTGCGGCGATAGGGCTTGCCATTGCGTTGCATGA
The DNA here is from genome assembly GCA_030054115.1 of Hydrotalea sp. Taxonomy (NCBI): domain Bacteria; kingdom Pseudomonadati; phylum Bacteroidota; class Chitinophagia; order Chitinophagales; family Chitinophagaceae; genus Hydrotalea; species Hydrotalea sp. The sequence continues at coordinate 4,232 of JASGCL010000061.1, read as the reverse complement.
CCAAGCCAGCCTTGGTAAAGGGCGCAAAATAATCCTGCGCCGAACCATCAAGAATTGGCACCTCGTCATTATCGATTTTAATCAAGGCGTTATCAATGCCAAAGGCAAAAAGCGCGGCCATCAAATGCTCGACCGTGTTAACGCACACCCCGTCGTGGTTGGCAATGCGGGTCGAAAATTTTGCCGACACCACGTTGGAAAACAACGCGGGGACAATGGCATCTTTGCTTGGGTCGTTCTTTGCCACATCGGCGCGGCAAAATTTAATACCATGGTCGTGCGGCGCGGGTTCAATCGTCATGGTGGCCAACTTGCCATTATGCAGGCCAACCCCCTGCAACGTAACCTTTTCCTTCAGCGACCATTGATAGGGCGAATAAACCATATCGCCCGCCAGCAAACTGGGGAGCAAGGCAACATGCCCCACCGGTTGCGCCGACAGGGCGTCAACCATGCCATCAACAATCGGCAGAATCTTAATCGCCGATTTGACCGCGCCAGCAAAGGGCGCGCGGCCATTAACTGGGGCAACGCGGGCGGTGGCATCCGCATGGGCAAGGTTATTTAAATTATTCATAGATTAAATTATATACGATTCCATTCGATTTATAACCCGCCGAAATGTTAAATTATATGAAGCAACCTTAATCAATAACCATACGGTGCGCCACCCTCAAACATAGAAGCGTGCCCTCAAGCAGCGAAGCGTGCCCTCAAGCAGCGAAGCGTGCCCTCAAGCAGCGAAGCGGTAGGGCAAATATATTGGGCAAATATATTGGGCAAATATATTGGTCAAAATAATCGCAATTATCGTTGGCTGACGGCAAAGCCCATTTTTTGCCACAGGGCAAGGGTTTCCTGGCGCAAGAAAATCACCTTAACCGGCGCGGTGCCCACCCCGTAATAGCCGATTAAATTGGCCGCCTGTTTCGACATATCGAGTATGCGGTTTTTGGCAAATGGCCCGCGGTCGTTGATAACCAATTTTATCGCCGCACCGGTGCGCAAGTTGACTATCACCGCCACCGCCGGCAGGGGCAATGTGCGGTGCGCCGCCGACACCAACCCCATGTTAAATTGCCCACCGTTGGCGGTATCCTTGCCATGGAAATCATCGCCATACCACGATGCCATACCGCTTTCGACATAATCGGTGCGGGGAAAAAATGGGCGGAATTCCTGGCCCTCGATAGCATAGGGGTTGCCGACTTTTGGTTTGCCAAAAAATGGCGCGGTGCGGTCGTTAAAGGGCGGCACAAAATTGCCACGCGCCGGGTTAAATTCCATGCCAAATTGCGCGTCAATTTTTTGTTTCAGGGTGGGGCTTGGGTTTTGCACATCGCCCGCATTGTCGGTCGTCTTGTCATCATTGCCCTCACCGGTCGCGGTATCAACCTGCGCTGATGTGACGCCATTGCTATTATTATCTTGCGCGTAACCGACCATCGGCTTGACCATCGGCCTTAGGCACAACATACAAATCGCCAGGCCGAATGCGACGCGGCGCGGCGTTAGCCGCCAGCGGTTTGAATAAAAACTATTTTTTAATATCATGGTTCTATCTCTCTTTATTACGGCTATTTTTGCAAAAAACAAGCCAGCACGGCAAATTAATGGCCAGGCTTTACAAATTGATTTTTTTAGCCATATAAGTTAAATAAAAAAAATGCTAAGCGTAAAAAACCAACCATCAAAAAACACCACCGACAAGAAACAGGGTGATGCGCCGCTTTCCAGTATTTTTAGCGATGAAAAAAAAACCACCAGCAATAACCCGATTGAGGCTATAGCGCAAAATTCACCGCAGTGGAAGGATTTGGTAAAAACCATCCGCCGCAAACTTCTTGGCCGCCAACCGGTCGCGGCGATTTTACCGCTTATCAAGCCGCTGTCGCCGCCCGACATGGCCGAATTGATTCACCACCTGAATAATCGGCAACGTCTACACTTCATCGACCTGATGATTGACCATATCAACCCTGAGGTTTTTACCCATGTCGACGATTCGGTGTTGGCCAAAATTTTGCCCAAATTGCCGACGCGGGTTTGGCAAAACCTGCTGAAAAAATTGGAAAGCGACGACGCGCTCGATTTGATTGAGGTCTTCAACGAAAAGCAACAACAGAAATTATTATCCTTTATCCCACGGCAAGATCGCGCCGAGTATAATTTTGTCTTGAGCCTGCCCGATGACACCGCCGGTAAATTGATGCGCCACGAATTGGTCACCGCCCCCAAATTTTGGACGGTCGGGCAAATGATTGATTTCTTGCGCGACAAAAAAAACAAAACCCCCGACCTGTTTCACAATATTATTATCGTCGGCCCGTCGCACCGGCCGATTGGTATTTTGCCGGTGTCGCACCTGTTGCGTGCCAACCGCCCGACCCCGTTGGCAAAACTGATGATAAAAGATTTCCAACAGATTCCGGTCGAAATGAACCAGGAGGATGTGGCGCGTATTTTTGACCGCTATGGCCTGGTCGAGGCACCGGTCGTCGATTCATTCAACCGGCTGGTCGGCACCATCACGGTCGATGACGTGATGCAGGTGATGGAGGAAGAATATGAGGAAGACATCATGCGGCTCGGCGGGGTGCAAGATGGCGATTTCCACAAACCGATTATCCACACCACCTATTTCCGTTTTATTTGGTTGTTTGTCAATTTGTTGACGGCGGTTGCCGCGTCGATGGTGATTAATGTTTTCGAGGCAACCATCGAACAATTGGTCGCCCTGGCGGTGTTGATGCCGATTGTGCCCAGCATGGGCGGCAACGCTGGCACGCAAACCACCACCGTGGTGGTGCGCGCCCTGGCGACCGGTGATTTGGTCAGCACCAACACGTTAAAAACATTATGGAAGGAAACCGCCGTCGGCTGGTTGAATGGTATCCTATTTGCCTTTATCGTTGGCGGCATGGCCTATGCTTGGAAGGGGTCGTTGCTCATGGCCTATGCCATTTCCGGGGCGATTATCATTACCCTGGTTGCCGCCGCGGTGTTCGGCGTGCTTATCCCGCTGGCTTTAAAATTCTTTAAGCAGGACCCGGCGATTTCCTCCACGGTGTTTTTAACGTGGGTTACCGACACGGTTGGTTTTATGTCATTTTTGTTAATGGCAAAATTATTAATGGGATAAAAATTTTATGTCACAGCATCAACCCGCGATGACGCGGCAACAATGGGGCTCGCTGTTTATTATTTCGGGCATTTGGGCTTGGTCGTTCGTGGTTTATAAGGTCATGGGCGAGGTTTACCAACCGCTGATGATTGCCTTCATCCGCTGTGCGATTGGTGCGGCCTATTTGCTGTGTTACCTGTGGTATAAAAAAATATCGCTTTTTACCTACAAACAATATTTTCCAATGTTGTTGTTGCTCAGCATCTTGGGCAACATCATTCCCTTTACCCTGTCGGGGCTGTTGATAAAGGACGTCGGGTCGGCGGTATCGTCGATTATCAATTCCATCAACCCGATTTTTACCGCGGTGTTGATTAGAATATTTTACGACCATCACCGCCTGTCGCTTGGTCGGTTTTCGGGCATTTTATTATCACTGCTGGGCATCACCATCATGATTGGCGTCGATGGCTTAATCCACGCGCAACATAATAATTGGGTTTACCTTGTCAAGGAAATGTCCTTGATGTTGGTCGGATTTTCTTTTTCGGTGCAGGCAACCTTGACGCGCCGCCGCGATATACAAAAACTTCCGGCGGTGGTGATGGTCGCCAGCCAAAATATTTTTTCGACCATCATCCTGTTGCCGATTATATTTATTTTTGACAAACCCCTGTCTTACCCATTCCCGCCGAGTTTGGAAATGATACTGATGGCGGTTGTCTATAACGTATTTTCGATGGGTTATGCCTATATTATTTATTTTAACATGATTAGGAAGGCCGGCGCGGTCAATGCCTCCCTGACCGCGATGATTATGCCGCCGATTGGCATTTTTTACGCTTATCTTTATTTTGGTGAACAATTGGCCAGCCACCAATTGCTCGGCTTAGAATTCATCACCCTGGGGCTGGTGGTAATCGACGGCCGCCTGCCAAAATACATTGCGAAGAAATTGCGCCCTCAAGTAGCGAAGCGTGCCCTCAAGTAGCGAAGCGGTAGGACAAATATATTGTGCCCTCAAGTAGCGAAGCGGTAGGGCAAATATATTGCGCAAAATATATTGAGCAAAATAATCGCCCGCGCCAAACGCGCCCTGGCATAGGTG
>JASGCL010000060.1 GCA_030054115.1 Hydrotalea sp. | reverse complement strand
AGCTAACCACCCGGAATTTCTTCATACCCCGCCCACGCTTTTATCTCAATAAAATTATATAAGGGCGGAAGGTGGCACTTCCCCCGCGCTTAAGCTAACCACCCGGAATTTCTTCATACCCCGCCCTACCGCCGGCGGCGCGGGCGGCGCGTGTCGCTGGTGGCGATTTCTAGGAACAATAAAAAAATCGCCACCGAAATGGCCATGTCGGCCAGGTTAAAACTCGGCCAGTGATAGTCGCCGATATGGAAGTCTAAAAAATCTATCACGCCGCCTTGCCACAAACGGTCGAGGCCGTTGCTCACCCCGCCCGCCAGGGCCAGGCTGAGGGCGATTTTGATTCTTTTGCCATCGGCCTGCCAAAACACCGCCAAGGCGGCGACGGCAACAATCGCCGTCAAAAAAACAATCACCAGCGGCGGCAAATTATAATCTTGCAAAAAACCAAAACCCATCCCTTGGTTTTTGACAAGCACCAGGTTAAAAAAACTGGTGAATTGTTGTTGCGCACCTTCGCTTTGCAAAAAACCAATCACCCAATGTTTGGTCAATTGGTCGAGCGCGACCACCGCAACCACAATGGGCAATATCACCCACAGGTTCTTTTTTCCGATAATAGTTTTTTTTGGCATGAGGCCTCCTTTTTTATTTTTGTTTTTGTTTATTGTTGCAATGTTATTGTGGTAAGCCGCCAAAGTTATTTTTAATCAATGCCTCGCCGATTTGAATGGCGTTCAACGCCGCCCCCTTGCGCAAATTATCGCTGACGCACCAAAAGGCCACGCCATGTTCGACCGTCGGGTCAACACGCAAACGGCTGATAAAACTTGCATCCTCGCCCGCGGCATCCAACTGGGTTACATAACCCGCTGGTTCGTGCTTGTCATACAACGCAACCCCCGGCGCGGCCGCCAACGCGGTGCGCAATTTTTCCAAATCAACCGGTTTGTGGCATTCAACAAACACCGCCTCAGCATGGGCAACAAACACCGGCACCCGCACGCAGGTCGCAACCAAATCAATCGTCTTATCCCCCATGATTTTTTTTGTTTCGACCGTCATTTTCCATTCTTCCTTGGTAAAGCCATCGTCCATAAAAACATCAATCTGCGGAATGCAATTAAAGGCAATTTGTTTTGGGTAAACATTGGGGTCGATGGTCGCCTGGTTAAATACATCGCGGGTTTGATTAAACAATTCGTCCATCGCTTCCTTCCCCGTGCCCGACACCGATTGATAGGTCGCCACCACCACCCGTTTGATGCCCAGCAAATCATGAATCGGTTTCAACGCCACCACCAATTGAATGGTCGAACAATTGGGGTTGGCGATAATTCGTTTTTTGTTGGTTTGGTAGAAATTTTTTAACACCGCGCCATTGACCTCGGGCACGACCAACGGCACATCCTCGACCATGCGAAAATGCGACGTGTTGTCGATAACCACCGCACCGGCCGACGCGGCGCGCGGCGCAAAAACTTTCGACACACTTGCGCCGGGCGATGAAAAAACCAAATCGACGCCGGCAAAATCAAATTTTTCCAAATCATGCACCTGGTAACTGGCGTTATAATCCTCGACCGCGACCTCGCTACCCGCCGACCGGCTGGAGGCAATGGCAATAATTTCTGAAAAAGGAAATTGCCGCTCGTGCAAAATGCTCAGCATTTCTTGGCCAACATTGCCGGTGGCACCCACCACCGCGACCCGATATTTTTTCATGTTGTTATTTTTTTCTTTTTTATGAATGACCGCTCTAAATAACGGCTATTTCACCCCTAACAAAAAAAATTGTTGCCCGCAATAAAAATCGGCAAGGCTTATAACCGAACAGCAACTTGAAACTATCTATCATTGTAAATAGATATGAATTGGCTTAAAACATTACCAACGCAACGCCCTTAAAAAAAAAATATCGTCAATCATTTATCATACCATTCATGCCCAGCAACAATTTGGTCATTGTCGAATCGCCGTCCAAGGCAAAAACCATCAACAAATATTTGGGGAGTAATTTTCGCGTCATCGCCAGCATGGGGCATGTGCGCGACCTGTCGGCAAAAAGCGGTTCGGTCAACCCCGATAATAATTTTTCGATGACCTGGCTGGTCAACCCGCGCGGCGAAAAACAACTGGCCGCGATTGCCGATGCCATCACCCCCGATACCCAGGTTTATTTGGCAACCGACCCGGATAGGGAGGGCGAGGCGATTTCCTGGCACCTGGCCGAGGAATTAACCCGCCGCAAAAAAATGCCACGCGCCGCACCGCAACGCATCGTGTTCCATGAAATTACCGAGGGCGCGATTAAGGAAGCAATGCAACACCCACGCGGCCTCGACCATGACCTTATTGCCGCCTACCTGGCGCGGCGCGCGCTCGATTACCTTGTCGGCTACAGCCTGTCGCCGATTTTGTGGCGCAAATTACCGGGCAGTCGCTCGGCCGGCCGCGTGCAATCAACCGCATTGCGTTTGATTGTCGAACGCGAAATGGAGATTAGAAATTTCCAAGCAGTCGAATATTGGTCGCTGACCGCCGCCCTGCTTGCCACGGGTAAAAATGCCACCGCCCCCAACATTCCCCTAACCGCCGCCCTAACGCATGAAGGTGGCAAGCGGCTCGACCGCCTGGCCATCACCAGCAAGACCATGGCCGATGATTATAAAAAACGGATTCAACAGGGCAATATTATTTTGCGCTCGCTTGAAAGCCGCGAGGTAAGACGCCACCCGGCCGCGCCCTTCACCACCTCAACCCTGCAACAGGAGGCCAGCCGTAAACTGGGGTTCACATCATCCCGCACCATGCAAATTGCGCAACAACTTTACGAGGGCGGTGGTTTAGGCGGTGGTGTCGGCGGGCTTATAAGTTACATGCGCACCGACAGCACGCTATTAAGCGGCGAGGCGATTGCCGCGGCACGGCGATATATCGCCAAACATTACAGCCCAAGCCACCTGCCGGCCAGCCCACGGCAATATAAAACAAAAAGCAAAAACGCCCAGGAGGCGCACGAGGCCATAAGACCAACCAATGTCGCCCGCACGCCCGATTCGGTCGCCGGTTATTTGCGGTCGGACCAACTCGCTCTTTACAAATTGATTTGGCAACGCACCGTGGCGTCGCAAATGGAATCGGCGGTGTTTATTCAAACCACCGCCAGCTTCGACGTGAACGGTAAGGAACTGACCCTGACCGCGACCGGCCAAACCATTTTGTTCGATGGTTTTTTAAAATTATACCAGGAGGGTAAAGACGACGAGGCCGCTGAAGAAAACCGCACCATCCCGCCGCTGGCATCGAACAGCGCGGCGATTGCCAAGGATGTCTCGGCCGAAAAACATTTCACCGACCCACCGCCCAGGTATAGCGAAGCCAGCCTGATAAAAAAAATGGAAGAAATCGGCATCGGCCGACCCTCGACCTACGCCAACATCATCAATATTTTGCAAACCCGCGAATATGTGCGGTTGGAGAAAAAAAGATTCTTTTGCGAAAATCGCGGCATTGTCTTGTCGGCGTTTTTAACCCGTTATTACAACGATTATTTTAATTATAATTTTACGGCGCAGATGGAGGACGATTTGGACGAGGTCGCCAATGGCAAATACGACTGGCACGAATTGTTGCGCAAATTTTGGGAGGCCTTTGCCCAGCGATTAAAGGACAGCGAAAACCTGCTCCATGAGAATATCCAGGCCGAGATGCAATCGGTGCTGACCGATTATATTTTTGGCATGGGCGAGGAGCGCGCCAACAAACAAAAATGCCAGAAATGTAGCGACGGCAAATTGACCCTGCAGATTGGCAGATACGGGCCTTATCTTTCTTGTTCGAATTATCCCAATTGCGACTATCGCGCCAATTTTGAAAAATTGGCATTGGAGGAACAAAGCGACGAGCTCATCGATGGTGTGCCCCTGCCAAAATTTTTGGGCAAGGATGATTCGGGCCGCGACATCAATGTGAAAAAAGGCCCCTATGGATTTTATGTCGAGCAGGCACTGGCGCATAAACCCGATGCCGCCGCGATGGACGACGCCACCGAGGAAGACGCCCAGCCCGCCAGTGATGATGATGCCAGCGGCAAGAAAAAACCAAAAAAGAAAAAAGCCAAGAAGCCAAAGAAAGAAAAACCAAAACGCGCCTCTATCCCCAAGACATACAAGCCGGCGGATATCACCCTGCCGATCGCTATAAAATTATTGTCCCTGCCACGCACGATTGGGAGGGACCCGAACAGCGGCGAGGATATTATTGGTGCGATTGGCCCGTTTGGCCCATACCTGAAAATGGGGTTGAATTATTATTCGTTGAAGGGCGATGACAATGTGCTGGATATCGGCATCAACCGCGCGATAGATATCATTGCCACCGCGCCGAAGAAAAAAAACGAAGCGCGCGTGGTCGGCACCCACCCTGACGGTGGCGACGTGGTTATTAAACGCAGTCGCTGGGGTTATTATTTGGAATGGTTAAAACCCGTAAAGGGCGGCAAAAAACAAAAGAAATTCGCCAAATTGGCACCGGGCACCGATGCAAAAAATTTCACCCTTGACCTGGCCTTGGTATTGTTCCCACCCAGCGCGCCGAAAGCCGCGCCGAAGGAAAAAAAGAAACCAAAAAGCAAAAAGACCAAAAATGACGCGCGCGACACCGCCGTTATGCCCTAAGATAGGAGTTACAACATGGCCAAAAAATTTTACCACCAAGAAAAAAAAATCGTGCCCTTCAGCGACCAACATCTTTACGCGATTGTGAAGGACGTTGCCCATTACCCCGATTTTTTGCCCTGGTGCCTGTCGGCACGAATTGTTGAACAGCGCGATGGTTTTTTTGTCGCCGATTTGGTGGTTGGGGTTAAATCCCTGCGCGAAGAATTCCGGTCGGAGGTTACCTATAACGATGCCGATAAGAAAATCACCACCCGTGGCACCAGCCGTGGGCCGTTATCAACGATGGATAGCCATTGGCATTTCAGAAAAATAAACGACCAGGAATGCGAAATCGATTTTTCGGTCAGTTTGAGTTTTTCATCCTTCATCACCGAAAAACTTTTTTCACCATTTTTTAACGAGGCGGTGAAGCGCATGACAGCGGCCTTCCTAACGCGGGCAAAAACCCTCTAACATTAAAAAAAAATTATCGACGCGCAAGGCGCCATGACAACCGACTTACTTCTTGGCGGTTAGTTTGACGATGGCTTTTTTCACCACCAATGCCTC
>JASGCL010000059.1 GCA_030054115.1 Hydrotalea sp. | reverse complement strand
AATCACCATCCCCTACCTCGGCGACATGGTTGGCAAATACAGCGATTGGACGCCGCTGAAAAACCGCACCAATTTATTCCCCGAGGACCGCGATGATTCCGACCCGTGGCAGTTTAAAAACTTCCGGGTTAGGACGTAAGTATTTTTTGGCGATATGCTTAGGCATATCGCGGGCAGTTTAAAAATTTCCGCGTTAGAACGTAAAAAAATTATTGCGCAACGCGCTGAGCCAGCGCAACTTTATTGGCTATGAGCCAACCGCGCCTTAAGCTAAAATGAATTAGAAATATTGCCGGTAGCCGATGCTTACCGAGCTATAGATAAATGGCTTTTGATTGGTGTAATCGCTGGCGGTTTGTTTTTCCGGCCCATTGGGCACAATGTAGAGTCGCCCGCCGATGTTTAATTCGCCGCGACTGCCCACCGAAATGGCCATCGACAATGTTGGCATAATCAAGCCATAATAACGTGCGGTCGAGGATTCGGTCTTGCTGGTAAATTCCGGGCCATTGATTTGGGCAATATCGCCACTGGCCTCAAGCATGATGCTTTCATTGACCACGAAAAACCCGCCGTAAAGCCCCGGCATAATATGAAAGGCATCACCAATATCTAAACTATAACTGGCACCAAACCCGACGGGGATATAAACCTTGCTGTATGTTTTGGAGCAGGCAATGGGTTGAGACTTACCCACCACCGTGCATGTCGTGTCGCCCAATTTGATTGTATTGGCAACCTGAATCGCCACATTCGCACCCAACAGAATATTTTTAATGCTATAGCCGCCATCAATTGTCATGCCATAGGTCAGGTTGAGCTTGCCATTTTGCGTGCTGTCGCCGTTGACAAATCCTAACTCAGCCGCAATATTGGCAAACCCGCCCGTCGGGTTGGCCAGCGCATGACCGGCCGGCGCGAGCAATAAAACCGCCAAACAGCATCTTATAATATTTTTGTTCATTTCAAATCCCCCTTAACATTTTTAATTCGTTTTTTACAACCAATATTGAAATATTTTTTATATTTGACTTTAATAGCTAATTTTTAAGCCAGTTGCAACCATTATCGACTGCATAATAATGCCACCTGTTAGGTGGTTAAGCCACGCCCCCTATCCAGCAACAAAAAACCGGCGTCCCGCGCCGCCGCCGCCACCGCCGCGCTGTGGCATTGGGCAAAAAAATCAGCCGGCGCAAAACCATGGCGGCGCAACAATGCGGCGGTCAGTGCCACGGTGCGTGGCGAAAAAAACAATATCACCCGGCGCGCGCGCGCCGCGTAATGCGAAATTTTTTGCACCACGTTGCTGGGCATGGCATCAACCGCCACCATGTCATACAGGGCGATTTTTTCGGCTGGGATATGGGCCATACGCAGGCGGCTTACCAAATCGGTGCCCTGCCCCTCCCCCGCGGTGGCCGCCGCGCCGATATGCAACAGGTTTTTATCTTTAGGCCAAGCATGGTTTTTATAGGTCGCGATTATCGCCTTGGCCAATTCCTCAACATTGCCACCAGCGACGATGATATTCTTTAGCCCTGGCAAATCGCTCGCGCCATCGGGGGACGCCCTATTGGGGTGAATTTTTTCGGCAAGTTTTTCTTGAATGGCGGCGGCGGTCATCGGCCCGACGGCAAAAATATATTTTTTATCAAGCGTGATGGCATTGTCGCCACTTCGGTGGTTTTTGGCCAGCATTTTGGTAAAGGCGCGCACCCCATTGGCCGAGGTAAAGGCCAAGCCCGGCGCGGCGGTTATTTTTTGTTCGATGGTGGTGATGGGCAAGTTGCTATCAATTTTATATTCCATCACCGCCAAATGCACCGCCTCGTAACCATCGGCCAAATAACGGGCGGTTAAGGTTTGGCCGCTTTCATCCGGGCGGGTGATAATAAATAATGCGTTTCGCAAATCCAACCCGTTCATGACTATCTATGCCAATTCTTCGCCTGATGTTTTTTTGCGCAACATTTCTGCCAGGCTTGTCATTATGTTTTCGCCATCGCTTACGGGGCCGACGATATTTTTTTGCCGTGGGTTTGACAAATCTTCGTCGGCGACAAAACCGGTCGCTATCATGTTATCGCCGTCAATTTTTACCAAACAACCTATCGGCGTTTTGCACGACCCATCAAGCATGGCCAAAAATTGCCGTTCCAACATCACCGCCCTTGCGCTTATATCATGATGAAGCGGTTCGAGCATTTTTTTAACGGCTTGGTCATCGGTTCGCGCCACCACCGCCAATGCCCCCTGTGCCGGTGCCGGGGGAAAATCCTCGGCCGAAAAAACCTGCGCCACGCGATTGGCAAGGTTGATACGTTTCAACCCCGCCAGCGCCAACACCATGCCGTCGATATCGCCGCGCGCCAATTTTTCCAAACGGCTGTTGATATTGCCACGCAACAACACCACCTTAATATCAGGGCGATGTTTTTTCAACAACGCCTGCCGCCGCAGTGACGCCGTGCCAACCTTGCTCCCGGCTGGCATGGCCTGCAGGCTTCGGTTATCACGGCTCAGGAAGCAATCGAACGGCGTCTCGCGCTGGGGGATAGCGACAATCGAAATCCCCGGTGATAATTTTGTTTCGACATCTTTTAACGAATGAACCGCCAGGTCGATTTTGCCGGCCAATAAAGCGGCGTCCAATTCTTTGGTGAAAAGCCCCTTGCCACCGACCGCCGATAATTTATCGTTCAAAAATTTATCGCCGCTGGTGGTCATGGTTTCAATGCCGATACTTAGGTTGGGGTTCGCCGCCTGCAACCCCGCCATGATAAAATTGCTTTGCGCCATGGCCAGCGGGCTGGCGCGACTGCCGATGATAATTTTGTCGCCCGACTTTTTATTTCTTTCATCCATCTTGCTTTTATAGATTTTATCGATAAAAAATGATAGATGTTTTATTATGATAATACTCGGCATCGAAACCTCTTGCGATGAAACATCCCTCGCCCTCGTAACAGACGTGGCAACAGATATGACAACCGACGTGGCGAAAAATAAAAAAGCTGGCGGCCGTATCTTGGCGATGCAAACCTGGTCACAAATTGCCGAACACCGCGATTACGGCGGCGTCGTGCCCGAAATTGCGGCCCGCGCCCATTTGGAAAAAATAACGCCATTATTGTCGGCAACATTTCGGGCGGCCGGCATTGCGCCGGGCGACATCGACGCGGTTGCCGCCACCACCGGTCCCGGGCTTATTGGCGGTCTTATCGTTGGTGCGGTGCTGGGCAAGGCCTTGGGTTTTTCATTGAACAAACCCTTCATCGCGGTCAACCATCTGTCTGCGCACGCCCTGTCGGTGCGGTTAAGCCACGCCGATATAACATTCCCCTATTTAATGTTGTTGGTGTCGGGTGGCCATTGTCAATTGGTCGCGGTTACACAGGCAAAAAATGGCGGGCAAGATTATATTCTATACGGCGAAACATTGGATGATTCGGCGGGCGAGGTTTTTGATAAGGGGGCGCGGTTGCTGGGACTGGCGCAACCGGGCGGCCCGAGTATTGAGCAGGCGGCAAAAAATGGCGATGCCAAGAAATTCCCCCTGCCCGTGCCGATGCGCGGCACCGCCGATTGTGATTTTTCATTTTCGGGTTTGAAGACTGCCCTGAAAACCAAATTGCAAAACAAAATCGACAATCGAAATGAATATCATGTGGCCGATGCGGCGGCCAGCCTGCAACAGGCGATAACATCATCGTTGCGGGAAAAATCGGCACGGGCGATGGCGCGGTTTAAGAACGATTTCCCGAATATCGCGCCCTATCATTTTTGCCTGGTCGGCGGGGTGGCGGCCAACCAATTTATTCGCCAAAACTTGCACCAAACCGCCAAGGACAATGGTTTTGAACTTATCGCCCCGCCCATTAATTTATGCACCGACAATGGCGCGATGATCGCCTGGGCCGGTATCGAAATGTTGCGGCAAGGCATCACCCATGATTTGCGGGCGCGGGTGCAACCACGTTGGCCGCTTGAGAATTTACATAACGCCACCACGCAACAGGTAAAAACCGCCTAAAAAAAATTCATGAAAAAAAATATCACAATCGTTGGTGCCGGCCATTTTGGCATGGTGTTGCACGATGTTTTGGTAAAGGAAAATGTCATCACCCTTATCAAACGCGGCGATAAAATTAATTTAAGCGGCGTCGATTTTTTATTGGTCGCCCTGCCGGTTAAGGAATATGATTCGGTGTTCGCCGATTTGGCCGCCACCACAACCACCCTGCCGCCGACCATTTTATTTTCGAAGGGCATGAACAGCCGTGGGCAATTGCCGATGGCTATCATCGCGCAATATTTTCCCGCCGCGCCAATTGCTGTCTTGGCCGGGCCGAATTTTGCCTTTGAATTGAAAAAAAAATTGCCAACCGCTTCGGTTTTGGCCAGCCATGACAATGCCCTTATCACCGCTGGCCAACAATTATTACAACAACCATTTTGGCGCATATACAAAAGCCGCGACGCGATTGGCGTGCAATTAAACGGCGTGATGAAAAACGTGCTGGCGGTGGCGGTTGGTATTGCGCGCGGTAAAAAACTGGGGGAAAATGCCTATGCCACCCTTATCAGTCGCGGCCTGGCCGAAATGCGGAAATTACTGGCGGCGGAAAAATCCGCCGGTACGGCCAGCATCGATGACACGACCTGCTACGGACTATCGGGCGTGGGTGATTTGGTATTAACCGCCGGTTCGCCACAATCGCGCAACACCGCGCTGGGTATAAAATTGGGTGAGGGCTTAACCATAAGCGACGCCCTGGCGCAATCACGCGGCGTGGCCGAGGGGTATCACGCCGCGGCGCAATTAAATGCACGGGCGATTGGCTTGGGCATTGACCTGCCGATTGTTGCCACCGTGGCGGCGGTATTGCATGATGGTTTATCGGTTGATAAGGCGATTCACCAATTGTTATCGCGCCCCATGCCAGCGCGGGAGTAGCGAGAATAATTGCCTCATCTGCCAATTTCACCCAATGCACCCCTTAGCCCTTGCATAATTGGTGGCGATTGGCTATTGCCTGTAACATAAGGTAACAAAGAAGATGATAACATTTTTACTGATTATTCACGCGATTATTGCGTTGGTATTGATTGTTTTTGTGCTGTTGCAAAAAAGCGAGGGCGGGTCCTTGGGTTTTGGCGGTGGCGGCAACAGCATGTTCAGCGTGCGCGGCACCGCCAATTTTTTAACCCGCACCACCGCCATTTTGGCGACGGCATTCATGATTACCAGCCTGATTTTGGCGATTTTATTTACCCGTGGGTCGCAAAACAATAGGTCGATATTGAAGGATTTGGACAACACTGCGCCAGCCGCCCCAGCCGCCACCACCCCCGGCACCGATAAAAAATCGGTGCCAGCCCTGCCCGGCGCGCCACCCGCCGCCGATGATTTAAAGCCATTTGACACCGCGCCGTCTGCACCTAAAGCGCAATAATTATCGCCTATCGCTTCGCTACTTGAGGCAAGAATTATCGCCAAATTTATCTGCGCTATCATTGCATTGCTTGAGC
>JASGCL010000058.1 GCA_030054115.1 Hydrotalea sp. | reverse complement strand
AATCACCATCCCCTACCTCGGCGACATGGTTGGCAAATACAGCGATTGGACGCCGTTGAAAAACCGCACCAATTTATTCCCCGAGGATCGCGATGATTCCGACCCGTGGCAGTTTAAAAACTTCCGGGTCAGAACGTAAAAATTTGTTTGGCGATATGCTTAGGCATATCGCGGGCAGTTTAAAAATTTTCGGGTCAGAACGTAAGTATTTGTTTGGCGATATGCTTAGGCATATCGCGGGCAGTTTAAAAATTTCCGCGTTAGAACGTAAAAAAATTATTGCGCAACGCGCTGAGCCAGCGCAACTTTATTGGCTATGAGCCAACCGCGCCTTAAGCTAAAATGAATTAGAAATATTGCCGGTAGCCGATGCTTACCGAGCTATAGATAAATGGCTTTTGATTGGTGTAATCGCTGGCGGTTTGTTTTTCCGGCCCATTGGGCACAATGTAGAGTCGCCCGCCGATGTTTAATTCGCCGCGACTGCCCACCGAAATGGCCATCGACAATGTTGGCATAATCAAGCCATAATAACGTGCGGTCGAGGATTCGGTCTTGCTGGTAAATTCCGGGCCATTGATTTGGGCAATATCGCCACTGGCCTCAAGCATGATGCTTTCATTGACCACGAAAAACCCGCCGTAAAGCCCCGGCATAATATGAAAGGCATCACCAATATCTAAACTATAACTGGCACCAAACCCGACGGGGATATAAACCTTGCTGTATGTTTTGGAGCAGGCAATGGGTTGAGACTTACCCACCACCGTGCATGTCGTGTCGCCCAATTTGATTGTATTGGCAACCTGAATCGCCACATTCGCACCCAACAGAATATTTTTAATGCTATAGCCGCCATCAATTGTCATGCCATAGGTCAGGTTGAGCTTGCCATTTTGCGTGCTGTCGCCGTTGACAAATCCTAACTCAGCCGCAATATTGGCAAACCCGCCCGTCGGGTTGGCCAGCGCATGACCGGCCGGCGCGAGCAATAAAACCGCCAAACAGCATCTTATAATATTTTTGTTCATTTCAAATCCCCCTTAACATTTTTAATTCGTTTTTTACAACCAATATTGAAATATTTTTTATATTTGACTTTAATAGCTAATTTTTAAGCCAGTTGCAACCATTATCGACTGCATAATAATGCCACCTGTTAGGTGGTTAAGCCACGCCCCCTATCCAGCAACAAAAAACCGGCGTCCCGCGCCGCCGCCGCCACCGCCGCGCTGTGGCATTGGGCAAAAAAATCAGCCGGCGCAAAACCATGGCGGCGCAACAATGCGGCGGTCAGTGCCACGGTGCGTGGCGAAAAAAACAATATCACCCGGCGCGCGCGCGCCGCGTAATGCGAAATTTTTTGCACCACGTTGCTGGGCATGGCATCAACCGCCACCATGTCATACAGGGCGATTTTTTCGGCTGGGATATGGGCCATACGCAGGCGGCTTACCAAATCGGTGCCCTGCCCCTCCCCCGCGGTGGCCGCCGCGCCGATATGCAACAGGTTTTTATCTTTAGGCCAAGCATGGTTTTTATAGGTCGCGATTATCGCCTTGGCCAATTCCTCAACATTGCCACCAGCGACGATGATATTCTTTAGCCCTGGCAAATCGCTCGCGCCATCGGGGGACGCCCTATTGGGGTGAATTTTTTCGGCAAGTTTTTCTTGAATGGCGGCGGCGGTCATCGGCCCGACGGCAAAAATATATTTTTTATCAAGCGTGATGGCATTGTCGCCACTTCGGTGGTTTTTGGCCAGCATTTTGGTAAAGGCGCGCACCCCATTGGCCGAGGTAAAGGCCAAGCCCGGCGCGGCGGTTATTTTTTGTTCGATGGTGGTGATGGGCAAGTTGCTATCAATTTTATATTCCATCACCGCCAAATGCACCGCCTCGTAACCATCGGCCAAATAACGGGCGGTTAAGGTTTGGCCGCTTTCATCCGGGCGGGTGATAATAAATAATGCGTTTCGCAAATCCAACCCGTTCATGACTATCTATGCCAATTCTTCGCCTGATGTTTTTTTGCGCAACATTTCTGCCAGGCTTGTCATTATGTTTTCGCCATCGCTTACGGGGCCGACGATATTTTTTTGCCGTGGGTTTGACAAATCTTCGTCGGCGACAAAACCGGTCGCTATCATGTTATCGCCGTCAATTTTTACCAAACAACCTATCGGCGTTTTGCACGACCCATCAAGCATGGCCAAAAATTGCCGTTCCAACATCACCGCCCTTGCGCTTATATCATGATGAAGCGGTTCGAGCATTTTTTTAACGGCTTGGTCATCGGTTCGCGCCACCACCGCCAATGCCCCCTGTGCCGGTGCCGGGGGAAAATCCTCGGCCGAAAAAACCTGCGCCACGCGATTGGCAAGGTTGATACGTTTCAACCCCGCCAGCGCCAACACCATGCCGTCGATATCGCCGCGCGCCAATTTTTCCAAACGGCTGTTGATATTGCCACGCAACAACACCACCTTAATATCAGGGCGATGTTTTTTCAACAACGCCTGCCGCCGCAGTGACGCCGTGCCAACCTTGCTCCCGGCTGGCATGGCCTGCAGGCTTCGGTTATCACGGCTCAGGAAGCAATCGAACGGCGTCTCGCGCTGGGGGATAGCGACAATCGAAATCCCCGGTGATAATTTTGTTTCGACATCTTTTAACGAATGAACCGCCAGGTCGAT
The DNA here is from genome assembly GCA_030054115.1 of Hydrotalea sp. Taxonomy (NCBI): domain Bacteria; kingdom Pseudomonadati; phylum Bacteroidota; class Chitinophagia; order Chitinophagales; family Chitinophagaceae; genus Hydrotalea; species Hydrotalea sp. Next base: position 2,919 of record JASGCL010000058.1, on the reverse strand, counting down.
TTTGCCGGCCAATAAAGCGGCGTCCAATTCTTTGGTGAAAAGCCCCTTGCCACCGACCGCCGATAATTTATCGTTCAAAAATTTATCGCCGCTGGTGGTCATGGTTTCAATGCCGATACTTAGGTTGGGGTTCGCCGCCTGCAACCCCGCCATGATAAAATTGCTTTGCGCCATGGCCAGCGGGCTGGCGCGACTGCCGATGATAATTTTGTCGCCCGACTTTTTATTTCTTTCATCCATCTTGCTTTTATAGATTTTATCGATAAAAAATGATAGATGTTTTATTATGATAATACTCGGCATCGAAACCTCTTGCGATGAAACATCCCTCGCCCTCGTAACAGACGTGGCAACAGATATGACAACCGACGTGGCGAAAAATAAAAAAGCTGGCGGCCGTATCTTGGCGATGCAAACCTGGTCACAAATTGCCGAACACCGCGATTACGGCGGCGTCGTGCCCGAAATTGCGGCCCGCGCCCATTTGGAAAAAATAACGCCATTATTGTCGGCAACATTTCGGGCGGCCGGCATTGCGCCGGGCGACATCGACGCGGTTGCCGCCACCACCGGTCCCGGGCTTATTGGCGGTCTTATCGTTGGTGCGGTGCTGGGCAAGGCCTTGGGTTTTTCATTGAACAAACCCTTCATCGCGGTCAACCATCTGTCTGCGCACGCCCTGTCGGTGCGGTTAAGCCACGCCGATATAACATTCCCCTATTTAATGTTGTTGGTGTCGGGTGGCCATTGTCAATTGGTCGCGGTTACACAGGCAAAAAATGGCGGGCAAGATTATATTCTATACGGCGAAACATTGGATGATTCGGCGGGCGAGGTTTTTGATAAGGGGGCGCGGTTGCTGGGACTGGCGCAACCGGGCGGCCCGAGTATTGAGCAGGCGGCAAAAAATGGCGATGCCAAGAAATTCCCCCTGCCCGTGCCGATGCGCGGCACCGCCGATTGTGATTTTTCATTTTCGGGTTTGAAGACTGCCCTGAAAACCAAATTGCAAAACAAAATCGACAATCGAAATGAATATCATGTGGCCGATGCGGCGGCCAGCCTGCAACAGGCGATAACATCATCGTTGCGGGAAAAATCGGCACGGGCGATGGCGCGGTTTAAGAACGATTTCCCGAATATCGCGCCCTATCATTTTTGCCTGGTCGGCGGGGTGGCGGCCAACCAATTTATTCGCCAAAACTTGCACCAAACCGCCAAGGACAATGGTTTTGAACTTATCGCCCCGCCCATTAATTTATGCACCGACAATGGCGCGATGATCGCCTGGGCCGGTATCGAAATGTTGCGGCAAGGCATCACCCATGATTTGCGGGCGCGGGTGCAACCACGTTGGCCGCTTGAGAATTTACATAACGCCACCACGCAACAGGTAAAAACCGCCTAAAAAAAATTCATGAAAAAAAATATCACAATCGTTGGTGCCGGCCATTTTGGCATGGTGTTGCACGATGTTTTGGTAAAGGAAAATGTCATCACCCTTATCAAACGCGGCGATAAAATTAATTTAAGCGGCGTCGATTTTTTATTGGTCGCCCTGCCGGTTAAGGAATATGATTCGGTGTTCGCCGATTTGGCCGCCACCACAACCACCCTGCCGCCGACCATTTTATTTTCGAAGGGCATGAACAGCCGTGGGCAATTGCCGATGGCTATCATCGCGCAATATTTTCCCGCCGCGCCAATTGCTGTCTTGGCCGGGCCGAATTTTGCCTTTGAATTGAAAAAAAAATTGCCAACCGCTTCGGTTTTGGCCAGCCATGACAATGCCCTTATCACCGCTGGCCAACAATTATTACAACAACCATTTTGGCGCATATACAAAAGCCGCGACGCGATTGGCGTGCAATTAAACGGCGTGATGAAAAACGTGCTGGCGGTGGCGGTTGGTATTGCGCGCGGTAAAAAACTGGGGGAAAATGCCTATGCCACCCTTATCAGTCGCGGCCTGGCCGAAATGCGGAAATTACTGGCGGCGGAAAAATCCGCCGGTACGGCCAGCATCGATGACACGACCTGCTACGGACTATCGGGCGTGGGTGATTTGGTATTAACCGCCGGTTCGCCACAATCGCGCAACACCGCGCTGGGTATAAAATTGGGTGAGGGCTTAACCATAAGCGACGCCCTGGCGCAATCACGCGGCGTGGCCGAGGGGTATCACGCCGCGGCGCAATTAAATGCACGGGCGATTGGCTTGGGCATTGACCTGCCGATTGTTGCCACCGTGGCGGCGGTATTGCATGATGGTTTATCGGTTGATAAGGCGATTCACCAATTGTTATCGCGCCCCATGCCAGCGCGGGAGTAGCGAGAATAATTGCCTCATCTGCCAATTTCACCCAATGCACCCCTTAGCCCTTGCATAATTGGTGGCGATTGGCTATTGCCTGTAACATAAGGTAACAAAGAAGATGATAACATTTTTACTGATTATTCACGCGATTATTGCGTTGGTATTGATTGTTTTTGTGCTGTTGCAAAAAAGCGAGGGCGGGTCCTTGGGTTTTGGCGGTGGCGGCAACAGCATGTTCAGCGTGCGCGGCACCGCCAATTTTTTAACCCGCACCACCGCCATTTTGGCGACGGCATTCATGATTACCAGCCTGATTTTGGCGATTTTATTTACCCGTGGGTCGCAAAACAATAGGTCGATATTGAAGGATTTGGACAACACTGCGCCAGCCGCCCCAGCCGCCACCACCCCCGGCACCGATAAAAAATCGGTGCCAGCCCTGCCCGGCGCGCCACCCGCCGCCGATGATTTAAAGCCATTTGACACCGCGCCGTCTGCACCTAAAGCGCAATAATTATCGCCTATCGCTTCGCTACTTGAGGCAAGAATTATCGCCAAATTTATCTGCGCTATCATTGCATTGCTTGAGCGCACGCTTCGCT
>JASGCL010000057.1 GCA_030054115.1 Hydrotalea sp. | reverse complement strand
CCCCTTGCAACGCCGCGCCATTCGTGCTATTGAAAAAACATACCAATAAAGATGATTTATGGGTGGCGTGGCGGTGAAAACCTAACCATCAGCCGCCTATTTTTTTACCCGTTTTTATATAACTATTCATTACCAACCCATTCGCCGCCCCATGCATTACCCCACGCCGCAAAAATAAAAACCATGCTCGAACAAAAAATTATCGATATGATTAAACAACCCGTCGCCGACATGGGTTACCGCCTGGTGCGGGTGAAATTATTGGGGGCAAAACGCAACCCGATATTGCAAATCATGGCCGAACGGTTGGACGATAAACCCATGGGGATAGAAGATTGCGAAGCCATCAGCCGCCATGTAGCCGTGTTGTTCGACACGGCCGAGGTCATGGCCGATAGATACCGGCTCGAGGTTTCATCCCCCGGTGTCGACCGGCCGCTTATCACGCCCCAGGACTTTCAAAAAAATCTCGGCCATCTATGCTCATTATACTTGAAAGAATCATCAGAAAAGGGTAGAAGAATAAAGGCCGTTATTAAGGAAATGGTGGAGGAAAATGGTAATTGGCGATTGCGCCTCTCCTACACCGAACCCAACATGCAACATAACGGCAATAAAAAAGTAAAATTTAAAGACAAAAATAAACCAGGCAACCAAAAACCACCAGAAGAAATAGAAATAAATTTTGACAACATCGACACCGCGCAATTGGTCATGACCGAAGAATTAATGCGCGAGGCCTTAAAAAAAATGAACGACGAAAACAAAGAATAGAAAGACAAAAAAATGATTAACGAAAATATATTAATGATTATCGACAGCGTGGCGCGTGAAAAAACACTCGAACGCGAGGATATTTTTCAAGCCGTCGAAATGGCATTATCGCGCGCGGCCGAGGAAAACTACGGCAAGGGGCAAGACATCCGCGCCACCATGGACCGCACCACGGGTAAGGTAACCCTAAAACGTTACAAGGAAGTGGTCGCCGAAATCGAATTTGCCGAAAAACAAATGACCGAGGCCGAGGGCGCAAAACATGGCCTCGCGCTGGGTGAATTTTGGAGCGAAGAATTGCCGATGGTCGATTCGGGGCGCATCGCGGCCTATGCCTCTAAACAAGTTATCGTGCAAAAAATCCGCGAAGCCGAAAGATTGCGCCAATATGAAGAATATAAAGACAAGGTTGGCGAAATTGTCCTTGGCACTGTCAAACGCGAAGATTACGGCAATTTGATTCTGGACATCAACCGCGCCGAGGCAATCTTGCGCAAGGACGAAATTATCCGCAAACAACGCCACAAAATTGGCGAACGGGTGCGCGCCTATATTTACGACGTGAAACGCGAATTAAAAGGCCCGCAAATTTTCCTTTCCCGCACCCACCCCGATTTTATGAAAGCATTGTTTAAACAAGAAGTGCCGGAAATTTATGACGGCGTGATTGAGGTCATGGCCGTGGCGCGTGACCCGGGTTCGCGGGCGAAAATTATTGTTCGGTCGAAAGCCCCCAACATCGACCCGGTCGGTACCTGCATCGGGATGAAGGGTTCGCGCGTCCAACAGGTTACCAAAGAATTGTTCGGCGAAAAAATCGACATCATCCACCACACCGACGACCAACGTGCCCTGCTGATTGAAGCCATGGCACCCGCCGCGGTGCAACGCGTCGTGATTGACGATGTCGAAAAAAATGCAAAAATCATTGTCGACAACAGCGACGAAAAACAATTGGGCATGGCCATCGGCTCGGGCGGGCAAAATGTCCGCTTGGCGTCCATCCTCACCGGTTTTGATATCGACATTTTAACCACCGAGGATTTCAACAAACAGCAAGAAGAACAAACCATGGCGATTGTCAATTTGTTCAAAGAAGCCTTGGACGTCGACGACATCTTGGCGCGCTTGCTCTATACCGAAGGTTACAAGGCGGTTGAGGAAGTCGCCCTGGTCGACCCCGAAGAATTGATGAAAACCGAAGGCATCGACGCCGACATCGCGCAGGAATTACAATTGCGCGGCAAAGCTTACCTCACCAAACATGAAAAAGAGGTCGAGCAACAACTCGATGCCCTCGGCGTGGATAAAGACATCAGAAAAATTGACGGCCTGTCGCGCGACATGATTATGAAACTCGCGGCGCAAGATATCAAAACCATCAAGGATTTTGCTTACCTCGACGCCGACGAATTATGCGGTTACAAAGACGGCATATTGAAAGATTTCTCCATCAAACGCGACACCGCCAATCAATTGATTATGACGGCGCGCGAAATGGCGGGATTAATCGAAAAAGCATCATAAAGTTTATTCCAATTTTTTGGGTCTGGCCATGACAACATAATTCTTAACCACCATAACAAAGGAGTCTTTCTTTAAGCAGTAAAGGTAAAAAAATGAACGACGATAGTAAAGAAAAGAAAACATTAAGTCTTAAGACTCCGGTAAAGGTGGGGCGGGCCGGCGATGTCAAAAAGAAAATTTTCCAGCGCGATGACAGCGGCCATTTGCGGGTGGTGTCGCCCGGTGCGTTGCAACAACAACGGCAAGAAGGCCGGCAAAATCTAACCGACCAAGAACGCGCCAGCCGCGTAAAAATTTTGGCGCGCGCGGCGCAAAGCAACGATTTTGGTAAAACCGACAAAGAATTTATCAAAGGGCTAGAAGCCAAAGAACAAAGCCGCAAATTGGAAGAAAGCCAAAAAGAAGTCGAATTAAAAAAGAGCCAGGAAGAACGCCGCCGCATCGCCGAGGAAGACCGCAAAAGGCGCGAGGCCGAGGCGCGGCGCAAATTTGAACAAACCGCGAAGCAAGCCGGCATCAGCGATGAAGTGGCGGTCGAACCATCGACCATGACATCGGTCGCTGGTTCAATGCAACGGCCGGGTGGCGTGCCCGCCAAAAAAGGCCGCGGTGGGCGCGACAGCAATCGTTTTCAAAAACGTCGCGGCAATAGTTTTAACAAAGCAAAATTAATTTTGGGCGACGCCGATAGCGAACGCCAGCGGTCGGAGGCATCGGTACGCCGCGCGCGGCAAAAAGACCGGATGAAGGCGATGGCGCAGGACACCCAAGAAAAAGTTTACCGCGAGGTTATTTTGCCCGAAACAATCATGGTCGGCGATTTGGCAAACCGCATGAGCGAGCGATTGCAGGATGTGATTAAAAAATTGATGCAGATGGGAATCATGGCGACCCAACAAATGATTATCGACGCCGACACCGCCGAATTGATTATTCATGAATTGGGGCACAGCGTCAAACGCGTTGCCGAATCGGACGTAGAAAATATCTTGAAAGATGAACCAGCCGAGGATGTGGCATTATTAAAACCGCGCCCGCCGGTTGTCACCGTCATGGGCCATGTCGACCATGGCAAGACGTCGTTGCTTGATGCGCTTCGCGCGACCGATGTTGCCGCGGGCGAGGCCGGTGGTATCACGCAACATATCGGCGCGGCACTCATCCATTTAAAAAATGGCAAGGCGATAACGTTTCTTGATACCCCCGGGCACGAGGCCTTCACCGCCCTGCGCGCGCGCGGCGCGATTGTTACCGACATTGTGGTGTTGGTGGTCGCGGCCGACGACGGCATTCAAGCGCAAACCATCGAGGCAATTCACCATGCCAAGGCGGCCAACGTGCCGATGGTGGTGGCGATTAACAAATGCGACAAACCCGGCGCCGACCCCGACCGCGTGCGCCAAGAATTATTGCGCGAGCAAATTGTTGTCGAACAATTGGGCGGCGAGGTGCAATCGGTTGAGGTGTCGGCCAAATCAAAATTAAATTTAGAAAAATTGGAAGAAGCGATTTTGTTGCAGGCCGAAATTTTAGATTTAAAAGCCAACCCCAACACGCTGGCGCGCGGCGTGGTTATCGAATCAAAAATCGAGCAAGGGCGCGGGCCGGTTGCCACCGTGATTGTAAAAAAAGGAACATTGAACGTCGGCGATATTTTTGTCATGGGGTCGAGCATCGGCAAGGTGCGCGCATTGTTAGACGACCACGGCAAGCCAATCAAACACGCAACCCCCGGCACGCCGGCCGAGGTGTTGGGGTTGCAAGCCCTGTCGGAGGCCGGCCATGATTTGGTGGTGTTGGAAAATGAATCAAAGGCGCGCGAGATTGCCGATTATCGTTTGCGCAAGAAAAAAGAATCCGACATGGCCAAAATGCGGCGCGGCACCATGGAGCAGATGTTTGCCAATATAAAATCGGGCGCGCAGAAAAATTTACCGCTGATTGTGAAAACCGACGTGCAGGGTTCGCTGGAGGCTTTGTTGGCGGCGTTCGACAAGATGGGCACCGCCGAAGTCAAGGCGCAGGTGTTGCACGCCGCGGTTGGGCCGATAACCGAATCGGATGTTGCGCTGGCGTCGTCGTCGGGCGGGATCATTATTGGGTTCAATGTGCGGGCCGGTGCCAACGCGCGGCAAAATGCAAAACGCGACAGCGTTGATATTCGTTATTATTCGATTATTTATCAGGCGATTGATGATTTGAAAAATTTGTTGAGCGGGCTGTTGGCGCCCGAGGAACGCGAAGATTACTTGGGCGTGCTCGACATTCGCGAGGTTTTCAAAATCACTGGCTCTGGCATGATTGCCGGTTGCATGGTCGAGGAGGGGCAGGTAAAACGCGGCGCGTCGGTGCGGTTGTTGCGCGACAATGTGGTGATTTATGAGGGGAAATTGCGGCAATTAAAACGTTTCAAGGAAGATGTGCGCGAGGTCGGGGTCGGTTACGAATGCGGCGTGCAGTTGGAACGATTCGAAGATATCAAGGTTGGCGACAAGGTTGAATGTTTTGAAATAAAAACTATCGCCCGCAGTTTATAAACCGGCGCGGCAAAACTCGCCGCAATAATAATGATGGTGGAAGCATGCTGAGCAAAAGACAATTACAAATGGGGGAAGTTATTCGCCACGCCCTGGCCGAGGTTTTTTTGGCCGAGGTTTTTCACGATCCGCAATTGCAAAACCTGCGGGTTACCATTTCGTCGGTGGTGATGTCGCCCGATTTAAAAAACGCCAAGGTTTTTTTTGTCGCCGCTGGGCAAGAACAAACCAAGGCCGTTGTCACCGCGCTGAACAAATTGGTGCCATTTTTTAAAAGAACATTGGCCAAAAAATTGCAAATTCGTTACATGCCGACCCTACGCTTTATCGCCGATGATTCGTTCCAGGTCGCCGAACATATCGAAACCTTGCTCCATAATTTAAAAAAATAACGCCATGCAATTTGCAATGCACCCCGATGTTTTGACATTGCGGCAAAAACCGATTCCCGATTTGACGCCGGCGCGGGCGCGGCGCGTGGGGTATCGCGACCAGGCGATTGATAAATCGTCGCCGCATTTTAACGAACCATTGGTTGACGCGGTGGCCGCCGGTTTGTTGGGAAAAAATTATTATCACCGCGCCGACAACCCGCCATATTATCGGTCGGTGCCGGGTTCGATAAAAAATTTATATTCACGGCAAAGCGTGGTAGAAAAATTATTGGCGGTCGATAAAAAATTGGCGGGGTGGGGGTTGAAGATTTTTTTGCACGATGGTTTTCGCCCGCGCGCGGTGCAGGCGTATTTTCACGATGTGTGGATGCCGGCCGAGGTGCGCCGCCGCCACCCGCAATTTGATGAGGCCGATGTGAAGCGCGAGACCGAGGCCTATTGGGCGGCCCCGACGTCTGGCGATATGTCGCCCGCGCCGCACGAAACCGGCGCGGCGGTTGACATGACATTGATGGTGGCGGCGACCGGCGCGGAATTATACATGGGGTCGATTTTCGATGACCTGAGTTCGCTGGCGCACCCCGATTATTTTGAACGGCGGTTGCCGGGCGGCGAAGGAAAAACCGCGCTGTTCGAATCGTTTTCTGACGAGGAGGCATTGGCCAATCGGCGGTTGATTTATTGGTTGATGGCCGACGCCGGTTTTGCCAGCCACCCGAATGAATGGTGGCATTTCAGTTGGGGCGACCAGATGTGGGCGCGGCTTCACGCCGTGCCGGCCGCTCATTATGGGTTGGCGGCGATGCCACGATGAAAAAGTTATAAGAATAAAACGCGAATTAACGAAGCCACTACGTATTTTTATCCCTCGTCGGCGGCTGAAGCAATGGAGGGGTGGCGGTATTTTGTGATTGGCGAACCCACCCAAAAAATATCTCCACCGCTGGCGCGGTGTTCGTATTTTT
>JASGCL010000056.1 GCA_030054115.1 Hydrotalea sp. | reverse complement strand
TAATCACGGTCATCATCGCGCCATTTTTGGGCATGTCAAAATGACATTCGGTCAGGCCGTAGTTGCGAAAATTTTCCAACGCCAGCCGTTGTAAAAAAAGCGCGCGGGGGGTGGGCGAAGAATTTTGTTCGGCGGTTGGCGAATGGGGCATTATGTGATTTATTATTCGTCTAAATAATAAGTGGCATCATTCGTATTATATTTTACGCGGATATTACATGACAAATCTAAATTTACCTTGCCTAAATGCTCTGTTGTCATCGATATTGAACACTCTTTTGAATTTATTCGTATTATAGAATAGTCTTTTTTAATATGTTTATACTTGGGACTGGCTGCATCTTCAATAATAAAGCTATGAAGATTATTTAAAGAAATTGTGTAATCACCATTCCCGTCGTCATAGTCGATGTTAGTAATTTTATTATGTATTATATCAATTGATATATTGAACTTATACATTTCTTTTTGTTTAAAAATAACACCCTTTGCATCAAAAGCATTGGGTATAGAGACGTGTATAGAGGCAGACTCCATTTCTATTTTTTTATCATTGAATAAATAGTCTTTTATTTCTTGAAATCTATCATCTTTGTATAATATGAATTGTTCAAGATGATAGATAAACATTTTTAAAAATTGCTTTCTATCAAGAATATCAAAAGAAAATTTATATTTAAAAAAACCATCCCCATGAAAAATTTGAATTGCAAAATATGGATGTACCCAGCAGGTAAAATTGCCGTCCTCATCTTCTTTTCCGCCTCCATAGAGTAATCCAAAAACAGTTTCGCCATCTTCTTCATCTTCCTCATAAGCATATTTTAATTCTAACGACTTAATATTAGAGAAATTACTATTATTTATATTAATTGAACTCCTTTCGTCTGAATAAGAATAAAGTTTTATATTATTTCTTTTACCAAAAGATATTTCTTTTATTTCTTTTATAGAATAGCCTTTTTTCTTCTCGTCTTTAAATTTTTTTTCGCTAAACTCCCAATCGTTATCAGGTATATTTTTATTGAAAAAATCTAATATGGCAAGGAAAGCCTGCTCAGCAGACAAATCTCGAAATTCTTTTTCGATAGGTATAAGTTTTTTTTCGACCATAGATTGCTCAAGCTAGTTTAGGCAACTTTCATTGCTTTTTCAAGCCATCTTAAGCAACTTTTTTGCCGGCGAGTGCGGCGGCGGTTTCCAAATTAACGCCGACGATGGTGCTCAAACCTTTTTCCGCCATGGTGACGCCGAACAACCGGTCCATGCGCGCCATGGTCAGGCGGTGATGGGTGATGACGAGGTAACGGGTTTGCGGGTTGTCGACTTTCCGTTGGCGCAGGAGTTGCGTGAAGCGATGGATGTTTGCATCGTCGAGCGGCGCGTCAACCTCGTCCAGCACGGCTATCGGCGGCGGGTTCATGTCCATCACGGCAAAAATCAGGGCGAGGGCGGTTAAGGTTTGTTCACCGCCCGAGAGAAGCGATAGCGGCCCGGGTTTTTTGCCCGGCGGGTGCACGGTGAATTCTAGGCCGGCGGTCAGCGGGTCGGAATCGCCATCGAAATAAAGCGAGGCCTCGCCGCCGCCAAACAAAATTTTAAACAGCCGTGCAAAATTTTCATTGACCTGGTGGAAGGCCTCCGAAATTTTTTGCCGCGCTTCGCTGTTTAATTTGGCAATGGCGTTTTGCAATTTGGCGACCGCTTCATCCAAATCTTTTTTCTCGGTGCTGAGCTTTTCGATATCGGCGGCGGTTTCTTGCAAATTTTGGTCGGCCAGCAAATTGACCGGCCCCATACGTTCGCGTTTGTTAATTTTGTCGCGCAGTGATAATTCTTGTTTTGATAAGAAACCTTCGTTGATGGTGACTTTTTCGCCGATGGTGGCCTGCACCGCCTCGATAGCGATTAATTCTTTGCCCTCAGATTCCTGCGCCAGGTTTTGCAAATTATCCTTGCTGACTTGGGCCAGGGTTTCGGCGCGGGCGATTTTTTCGCGCACCATGTATAATTTTTCTTGCCATTCTTTTAGCTCTTTGTTTTTGTCGCGCATCATGTTTTCGGCTGATAATAATTTTTCGCCGACTGCGGTTTGTGCATCTTTTTTTACTTGATAGGCGCGTTCTTGAAAGGCAATTTTTTCCAACAATTCAGCGGGCAGGGTGGATAATTTGGCGATATTGTCATTGGCGGTTTCCAGCCGTTCTTTTAACAAAATAATTTGTTTTTCTTTTTCTTGTTTGCGCTTCATGACCTCGGCCACGTTGAGGTGCATGTTTTTCAAATCCTCGTGGTGGCGATTGACCAATTGTTGTTGTTGTTGAAATTGTAATTGCGCGTCGATATGTTGTTGGCGCAATTGTTTTAATTTTTCTTCTTCGTCGTTCATCGCCTGTTGTCTTTTTTCAATTTCATCCTGGGCATTGCCGTGGGTTTTTATATGCGCCGTTACGGATTTTTCGCCCTTGGTTATTTGCGCCGCCAAATTGTCGATTTCGGTGGTTAAGATATTACGCGTGGTGTTCAATTGTTCCTGCTGGCCGAGGCTTGCCATCATCGCGCCTTGGCTTTCTTGCCATTGTTTTTTGCTTTCGGCCACCAGATGGTTTTGCGCAATCATTTTTTGCTCCAACGCGGTCACCTCATCGGCCATTTTTTTCAAAACCGCGGTTTCCTTGGCTTGCCACGTGGTCATGGCCAGGGCCAATTGCTCGCTGTTTTTTTCCAAAGCAGGCCAATCGCTGTTTAATTTTTTCAGGCGATTCTTGGCGGATAATTTTCGGCTGGCACTATCCTCTGCGCCGGTCATCGGGTTGATGGTGAAACCATCCCACCTTATCAAGCCGCCATCTTTCGAGACAATTTTTTCGCCGGGGGAGAGTTCCGCCTGGTGGCGTTTTCCGTCGCTAAATTTTTCCACCCAATAGGTCATGGTAAGGTTGCGCGTCAGCGGTTTGGGCGCCGATACCTTCGCCAATAGGGGCGGCAGGGCAAGGCGCGATGTTTGGCCGATAAATTGTTCCGCGCCGAACCCTTGCCAATGTTGTTGCTTGGTTTCTTCCAGGCCGCTTTCAACCTCATCCATCAATGCAACCGCCAAGGCCTTTTCAAATCCGCTAGCAACTTCCATCAGGGTGAGGAGGTCATCCTCCCCCGCGCCGAGCATTTTTTTCAAGGCGGTGATTTCGGCCGACATTTCTTTTTGCGCGACCTCGGCCTGGTGCAACGCCCGTTGTTTTTCGGTTAATTCATTTTGGTAAGATTCCTTTTTTTCAAGCCAATCGTTTTTGGTTTGGTTGAGGTTTTTTTGTAATTGGTTGTAATCTTTTTCGGCTTGGTTGTATTTTTTTTCGGCGGTGGCCACGCTGGTTTTTGCATCGCCGCGTTCTTTTAACGAAGCTAATTTTGCCTCAACCTCGGCCAATTGTTTTGTTTTGGCTTGGTGTTGCGTTTGGTAACCAGTCAATGCTTCCTGCAGATAGTTAAGTTCACTGGTGGCGCGCGATTGCGCCTGCAACCATTCGCCAAAAACTTTTTGCTTGCTGGCGAAAGTATCTTCCTTGGCCTTGAGGGCGAGCAAAACATCCTGTTCATTTTTTTGTAAGGCGCGGAGGGCTTCTTCCTCCTGCGGGAATTTTTGTTCGCGCGCCTCGCAATTAAGCAACAGCACACGTTCTTGCTCGGCCGATTGATTGATTTCCTTTAGCGCGTTATCAAGGTCTAATTTTATTTCCTCGTGACGTTGCCGCGTCAGCAGTAATTCGTTTTGGTATCTTTTTTCTTCGGCCTTTAATTCGGTCAGCAAGCGGCCAGATTCGATAAATTCGTTGTTCAAGCTTTCCATTTCTGATTTCAAGCCGATATGTTGTTCGGCCTCGGTCGCCAATTCGCGGGCGGTTTTGCCCTCGCCGGCGATTAAATCATTCTGTTCCTTTTGCAATTGGAATAATTCCTGTTCGAGGTTTTTTATTTTGTTGCTTTCAAGGTAATGCTTGATGGTCAGGATGCTCACCTCAAGGTCGCTAATTTCTTTGCTCAGTGTGCGGTAAAGCTCGGCCTGTTTTGCGTCCTTTAACAATTTGCCCTGTGCCGCCTCCAGCCCGGCGATGATATTGCCAACCTCGGCCAGGGTTTTATTGGTTGCCTCTAACTTTAATTCTGATTCGTGTCGCCGCGCCGACAGGGCGCGCACGCCGGCCGCTTCCTCCAACACCATGCGACGTTCGCCGGCCTTGGCGTTGATGATATTGCTGATGCGGCCCTGCGCCACCATCGACGCCGACGATGCGCCGGTCGCCCGCGCCATGAAAAGATATTGCACGTCCTTGCCACGCACTTCCTTACCGTTGATGCGGTAACTGCTACCCGCGCCGCGCGTCAGGGTGCGCTTGACCGCCAATTCATTTAAATCTTGCCACGGGTGGGGCAGGGGGTCGCTTTTATCCTCGTTCACTATATTCAGCGTAACCTCGGCCAGGTTGCGGGCGGCGCGACTGCTGGTGCCCATGAAAATAATATCGTCCATGTCGTCGCCACGCATTTTGCGCGCGTTGCTTTCGCCCATTACCCAGCGTAGCGCCTCAACCACGTTCGATTTGCCACAGCCGTTCGGCCCGACGACGCCGGTTAACCCAACCTCCAGCGGGATGGTGGTTTCATCAAGGAATGATTTGAAACCTTGCAGGGTGATGCCAGAAAAATACATTTCCTTTTACGTAAGTGCCTTTGTTATAAAGCTATTTATTTAAAGCCTATTTTAAAGCCTTGTCGATGGTGTCGAGCAATTTTTTTTCATTGTTTTCGACCATTTGATCCATGACAAAAAATGTTGGCGTCGAATTAATGCCAAGTGCCTCGCCCAATTTGCGGGCGGCCGCAACATCGGCGAGATTCTTTTTGTTTTTTAGACAGGCTTCAGCCGCTTTGCTGTCAACGCCGGCCCGCGCCATGACATTCATAACGCCAGCTTTTGGGTCTTGGTTGGAAGCCCATTCGCTTTGGGTTTTGAATAATGTGTCGAGTAAGCCGTTGTAGCGCGCCTTGTCAGTCATGCAACGCGCCATCACCGCCGCGCCATAGGCCACGTTATCTAGCGGGAAATCGACCATTTGCCATTTGATTTTGCCGGTATCGATATATTTCTTTTTTATTTTTGGCAGAACCGTGGCTTGAAATGCGGCGCAATGGGGGCAGGTTAGACTGGAAAATTCATAAACCGTGACCGTGGCGTTTGGGTTACCAATGGGCAGATGGTTGTAGGCTGATAATTTCGCAAAGTCGGATTTGCTCAATTGCGTGCCGGCGGCTTGGGCTATGTTGGTGGAATATTGACCAACAGACATTGCTACGCCGGCCACCAACGCCGTCGCCAACAATGTTGTTAGGAATCGCCGCGACAATGTTGTTGATTTGGTCGACGATGAGGTGGTTTTTTTATATAAATAATTGATGATATTTTTCATTCTTTTCTCCATGGGCGCAATTAACGATGATTCATGCTAAAAATCAAGCCTAAAAACAAGACAAAATAGGGGCGGCGTGGTAAGGCCATGGTTACAACTAATTTATGCCAGGCGAGAAAAAATAAAAAACAATATAAAGTTATTTGACAGCAACCCCATATTTCTATAAAGCAAATTAAAAAGAGAGGACTAAAACCCATGAACAAACATTTAAAAAAACACGCTGGCATCGGCACCGGTTTTGCGACCATCGCCCTTGGCATACTTGGCCTAACATTATTGTGTGTTACCACCGCGCGGGCTGAGGAATCAACAACGGCTGTAACCGGTAATTCAAGCACCAAAAAAAACAGCGTCCTGGCCGATGGTGCGGCGTTTGTAAAATTTGGTGGTGTGGGTGTTTCTGGCAAAGATTATGGCGGCGGCGGGCCGATGGTGGATATCGGCGGGCAATGGGGCAATCATCGATTATTCCTTGATGTTGCGTTTTATTCTGGGAATATCTCCGCTGGCTCTTATCTTGGCACCAACGCTTTGCTGGCGACCACCCTTAACTATGGTTATCAATTTTCTTTGGGCAAACATGCTCGTCTTATCCCCGCGGTCGGGGTTGGTTACCCTTATGTTACCTTGCGGCTTGATGCTGAATTTGGCAACGAACAATCATCGGGCGGCCTTTTTATTGGCACCTACCTCGACAGCAGTATTCAAGTCCGCGCCATGGTCGGCGGGCTTGCTAGCTATCGGTTTTAGTTATTTGTTGTTTGGCGGGGAAGGGGTTTGTCTAAAACCCTTTTGCCCACCTACGCCACCTTTTGCTCGCTGGTAATGGGGTGGGGCAGGGCGTTTAATTTGATAATTTCCAGCGGCACCACATGGCGCAATTTCATCACCGTGT
>JASGCL010000055.1 GCA_030054115.1 Hydrotalea sp. | reverse complement strand
TTTGCTTTTAATCGATTCATGCTATAATCGCAACCATAAAGGAAAATCACAATGCAATTGTTAACGTCACCGAACAGCCTCTTCGGGCGAAAGGTTCTCATCGCCGCCCACGCCCTTGGTCTTTCGGACAAAATCACCATTGTTGCCACCAACCCGCGGGCCGATGATGCCACCCTGCGGCCAAAAAACCCACTGGGGAAAATTCCGGCCTTGATAACCGACGACGGCACCGCCATCGCCGATTCCTTTGCGATTATTTTGTATCTGCAATCACTGGCGGGCAAAACCACATTTTTTCCCAACAGCAGTGCCGCGCAGGCCACCCTGATGTTTCATCACGCCGTGGCCGACGGCATCGGCATGGCCGCCGTGTTGATGGCCCAGAACAAGATGCGGCATGACGAATGCTCGGGCGTGCCGTTGGACGATACATGGATAAAACGTCAGGTAATGGCGGCAAGCCATGGCTTAGAATTCATGGATAAAAATATAAAAACCATCGGCACCGACCTGAATGTCGCCACCGCCGCCTTGATAACCAGTTTGGATTATTTACATTTCCGGTTTCCCGAATTTGGCGGCGCCGGCGGCTGGCGTGCCAAGCACAAAAACCTGGCGGCTTGGCTTGACACCATGCATAAAAACCCGGCGGTTGCCAAAACAAACCTGCCGGCTTAAAAAATTTCTTTTTTTTACAGAAAAATAAAAAAAACTCTTGTATTTTTTAAAAATAGTCTTATCATAATGACGGTTTTAAACCATTTATTGTTTTTTTGTTAAGGGAAGGAGCCTCTATATGAAAATAAAACAACTTTTATCGACCGCTGTAACGGCAGTCGTAATGACCTCGGCCATGGTCGGGGTGTTTGCTGACACGGCGCGCGCCGCCAACCACCTTCGGGTTTATGATTGGGCGGGTTATGATAACCCAGCCTATTATAAATCCTATATGGACAAATATAAAAAGAAACCTACCTTTTCGCTTTTTGCTGAAGAAGAAGAAGCCAGGGCAAAAATGGTGGCGGGTTTCAAATCTGACATTTCCCATCCATGCGGCTACAGCGCGGACCGCTGGCGCAATTCTGGCTTGTTGCAACCCATCGATGTCAGCAAGTTAAAAAACTATAAGGATATTCCTGCCGTTTACGCCAAGCAACCCGGTTATGTGGTTGATGGCAAGGTCTATATTATTCCTTATGATATTGGTCAAACGGCCCTTACCTATAATGCCGATAAAGTCCCCGCCAGCGACGTTAAATCGTTGCAGGTGTTTATCGACCCAAAATATAAGGGTAGGGTTTCATTGCCTGATAATTTTTCTGATTGGATAAGCTTAGGGTTTGTTGCCACCGGCACCCGCGATTGGAGCACTATCAAAAGCCAAAGCGATCCAAAATATCAAAAAGCCTTGGACTTTTTACGAAAAGCCCATAAAAACAATAAATTTTATTGGACCGACGGGCCAAATTTGGCCAGTGGTATGAAAACAGGTGAGGTTTTAATCACCTGGGCTTGGAACGAAACCCCCGTCACATTACGTGGTGAAGGGTTGAATATTAAAATGAACCGCGATACCAAAGAGGGCATGGCCAGTTTTGTCTGTGGTTATGTCTGGTTAAAAACCAGCAGTGCCAAACCAGAACAGGTCTATGACTTCTTTGATTCGCTCATTTCGCGCGAAACCACACTTCCTTTGGTGACTGAGTTTGGTTATGCCCATTCCAATGGCGTGGGTATGAAGAACCTGTCTAAAGAGGTGCTGGACGCGTCGGTGGTCAGCGATTCTGAAAAATATGCTAAAAAAGCATTGTTTCAGACGCCATTGGCCGACGATGTCGTAAAATTTATGAATGACGATTTTAATAAAATAAAATCGGGCAATTAATTTTATCCACTATCAGACGATAATTTTTGTCTATAATAGTTGTTTTTTATAGACAAAAATCGATAAAAAAGGGGAAAGAATGAACTTCTTTCCCCTTTTTTTGCATTCTGGTTGAAAAACAACTTGATAATTATTCCAAAAAAGAATAGATTTCGCCGAATAAGGGTAATTGGAGATTAAAATAAAATTTAACAGATAAAGGACGACAACATGGTCTATCGGCTCGACGACATTGATTACAAAATACTATATTTACTACAGCGGGACGCCAGCCTTTCAGTAGCGGACTTAGCCTCGCGCATTGGGTTATCACCAACCCCGTGCTGGAAAAGAATAAAAAAAATGGAGGAAGAGAAAATCTTGCTGGGTTCGGTTATGTTAATCGACCCGCGCAAGGTCGAATGCCCGCTGGTGGCCTTTGTCATGATAAAAACCAACGACCATTCGGACGATTGGGCAAAATCATTTGTTAAGGTGGCGCGCAGTTTCCCTGAAGTTGTATCGTTGTTTCGCATCACCGGCGAATATGATTATATATTGATGGTCATGGTTAAGGACGTGGCGGCCTATGACGAACTTTACCGTCGTCTGGTTAAAAGCATTAACGTGCGATTGTTTGACGTAACATCGATTTTCGCGCTTGAGGTATTAAAACGCAACACGGTGATTCCGTTACCGATAGAGGACCAAGAATTTTTAGAAAAAACCCAGTCATTGGAATCGGTCAGTGCCAATATCTATGAAAAGGATGAGGTATTGGAACAACACACCGACCAACCGCTCCCCGGTAAGGTGGTTTAATAATAATTAATATTTAAAGAAAACTTGCTTGTCATTGATGCGATATTGGGTGGCAAGGGTTTGACCGCGGCCGGTGCCATCCTTGTTATACATCCACTCAAAAAACGCCTTGGCCTTTTCATGCTCCAGGTTGGGAAATTTGTTCTTATCGATTAAAATAATACTATAATCATTTTTTAATAGGCTATCGGGTTTTTCGTGGCCCAGGTCTTTCTTTTTGAACAGCACGACATAATCTTTGACGTTGCTTTTGGCGAAGGTCGCAAGGTCGCATAAGGCGATGGCATTGACGGCAATCGCCGATTGCAATGTTTTGCCCATCGGTTGGCCCAATTCTTTATACCATGATTTGTCAAATGTTTTGGGGTTGAGGTTTGCCTTGTCCCAAATTTCTAATTCCTTGCTGTGGGTGCCGCTTTTATCAGCGCGCGAGAAAAACAAAAATTTGTTTTTGGCGATGAGCTTGAATGCGGCGGGCGCGGTTTTGACCGATAAAAATTTATCGGCGACAAATGGTGGGCCGACGATGATAAAATCATTCCAGAATAATTTTTTTCTTTTCGAAAAATAACCTTGTTCTTCATATTGTTTTTCTAATTTTGGGCTGTGGGTGATGGCGATATCGGCCTCGCCCCGCGCCGCCGAGGCTAGGGCAACACCACTGCCGAGCGACACAGCGTGAACCTTAATGCCGGTATCCTTGGTAAATTGCGGCAACAGAAAATCCAGCAACCCCGAATCTTGCACCGAGCTGGTGGTTTGCAACAGCAGGTAATCGCGCGCTTGCGCCGGCGTGGTGCCGGCAACCATCGCCCATGCCAAAAAAATAAATGCAAGATAACGCAACGCGTTGCTGATGTTTTTTTTCATAACGGTCTTATAGATTTTAAAAACTATATGTCAAGGTTCTTCACAGACAGGGCATTTTCTTGAATGAATTCGCGGCGCGGTTCGGTGATGTCGCCCATTAACGTGCTGAACAGGTCGGATGTTTCTTGCGCGTCGCCGATTTTCACCTGCAACAACGAACGGCTATGTGGGTCGAGCGTGGTTTCCCACAATTGCTCGGGGTTCATTTCGCCCAGTCCTTTGTAGCGTTGGATGGTCAAGCCTTTTTTGCCCAATTCGGCAACGGTGTCGACCAAGGCCTCATGGCTGGCAACAGCGATGGTATCGTTTTTGTAACTCAATGCAACGCCGTCCGCACCAAAGGCTTGCTTGATTTCCTCGCTGATGGTTTCGTTGTCAACCGCCCGTTGGCAATGGAGCAAAAAGTTTTTCAAATCGTTGCCCTTGCGTTGGTTGCCGGTGGCTTCCTTCAGCACGCAATCGTTGAGGATTAAATCGAGCAGGTAATTTTGGAGCGAGGCCTCGTCTTTTAAATAAACGCCCTTTTCGCCTTTTTTGGCAAAGTAAAGCGGCGGTTGCGCGATGTAAAGATGGCCGCGTTTGATAATCTCCTCCATCTGGCGATAAAAAAACGTCAGCAATAGGGTGCGGATGTGACTGCCGTCGACGTCGGCATCGGTCATGATAATAATTTTATGGTAACGCAATTTGTCGGCGTTAAATTCGTCGCGCCCAATGCCCGCGCCCAGCGCGGTGATAAGCGTGCCGATTTCGTTGCTCGCCAACATTTTGTCAAATCGCGCCCGTTCGACATTTAAAATTTTTCCACGAAGCGGCAGGATAGCCTGATATTTCCGGTCGCGGCCTTGCTTGGCCGAACCGCCTGCCGAATCGCCCTCGACGATAAAAATTTCTGATTTTTCGGGACTGCGCTCTTGGCAGTCGGCCAATTTGCCGGGGAGCGATCCCACGTCCAACGCCGATTTGCGGCGGGTTAATTCGCGGGCTTTGCGGGCGGCCTCGCGCGCCAGCGCGGCCTCCATAATTTTTTTCATAATATCCTTGGCGGCCGATGGGTTTTCGCCCAACCATTCTTCTAATTTTTCATTGACGATAGCCTCGACCACTGGTCGCACCTCCGACGACACCAATTTTTCTTTGGTCTGGCTCGAAAATTTTGGGTCGGGCACCTTGACCGATAGGACGCAGGTCAAGCCCTCGCGCGCGTCGTCGCCGCTGACCGCGACCTTTTCTTTTTTGCCGCTGTCGGCGGCTTGCTTGTTAATTTGTTTGGTCAGGGCGGCGCGAAAACCGGCCAAGTGCGTGCCGCCGTCGCCCTGCGGGATATTATTCGTAAAGCACAACATATTTTCGTGATAGGAATCGTTCCATTGCATCGCAAATTCGACGGTGATGCCTTCCTTCTGCGCCGTGCCATAAATCGTGTGGTCGTGCAATTTGTTTTTGGCGCGGTCGAGCCATTCGACAAACGCCTTGACCCCACCGGTGTATTGAAATGTTTCTTCCTTTGGTTTGGCGGGGCGGTCATCGCGCAGGATAATTTTAACCCCGGAGTTCAGAAATGCCAATTCGCGGATGCGATGCTCCAGGGTGTGAAAATCAAATTTGGTTTTGGTGAAGGTCTCATCAGACGGCATGAAGGAAACTTGCGTGCCGGAGCGGCCATCGTGCTTGCCAATTTGTTTGAGCGGCGCGTCGGCATCGCCATGGGCGAAACTCATCTCGTGAATTTGGCCATCGCGCCAGATGGTGAGGCGAAGCCAGCTGGATAGGGCATTGACCACCGACACGCCAACCCCGTGCAGGCCGCCCGAAACTTTGTAAGAATTTTGGTCAAACTTGCCGCCGGCGTGCAATTGCGTCATGATGACCTCGGCCGCTGAAACCCCTTCCTCCTTATGAATGTCGGTCGGGATGCCGCGCCCATTGTCCTTGACAGTGCAGGAGCCGTCCTTGTTGAGGGTTACTAAAATTTCGTCGCAGAAACCGCCGAGGGCTTCATCGATGGCGTTGTCGAGGACCTCGTAAACCATGTGGTGCAGGCCCGACCCGTCGTCGGTATCGCCGATATACATGCCGGGGCGTTTGCGAACTGCCTCCAGCCCCTTCAGCACCTTGATAGAATCGGCTGAGTAATTTTCGGCCGAGGATTTATTTGTTTTGTCGTTCATGTGTTTATGTTATTTTTTATCTTTACGCCAAGATTCGCCCGTTCGCAAGGGTGATGAATTGGGCGCGGCCGCCAAGAGATGAAAAATCGGCTTTACGCGTGCCGGTTAAAAAACATGGCACCTGGAGGTTATCGGATAGCGATGCAAAGAGGCGCAGGATTTTTGCCTGGTGGTCATCGTCAAGGTGCGACACAATATCGTCGAGCAAGAACAATGGCGGGCGGCCAAATTCGGCGGTCAAGATTTGCACCGCGCCCACCATCAGGCCAAGCACCAAAAGTTTTTGCTCGCCGGTTGAGCAGAGCGACGCCGGCAAGTCTTTTTTCAAATGCCGCGCCGTCATGTCGGTGCGGTGCACGCCCTCGATAGTTTCCAAACCGCGCGATTTGCCCAAGTAGTCTTGGTAAATTTTTTCGGCCTCAACCGCGTCGGTGGTTTCGAGCATTTCCTCGACCATACCGCTTAAGGCAAGGCGGAGCGGCGGTAAAAATTGAAAGCCGCGTGTTACCGCCTGGTTTAGCTTGGCGATGTAGGCAAGGCGACTGCCAGCGATGGCAATGGATTTTTCGGCGATGCGTTTTTCGAGCACCCGCAACCACGTGTCGTCTTGGTGGCCTTGCTCCAACAATGAGCGGCGTTGCCGCAACAATTCGTTGAAGCCTATGATTTCCGATTGGTGGTTGCCGTGGATGGCGGTGATTAATTTATCCAAAAATCGTCGCCGTTCGGATGCCGAATCTTGGAACAATCTATCGTGGCGCGGCAAAACCCACAGGCACGAAAAATTTCGCTCGCTGGATTTTATCGGGTTGTGGTTGAGGAACGATTTTATTTTTTTGTCGGTCGCGTCATATTCCATTTTTAAAATTTCGGGCTGTTGGTTGTATGAAAAATCGGCGCGCAGGCGAAACCGCGTTTGACCAAACCGCACTTTTTCCTCCCCCGCGGTGGCGCGCAATCCGCGCCCGGGGGCGAGGAGGGATAGAGCCTCCAACAAATTGGTTTTGCCCGCGCCATTGTTGCCGGTAATCACGGTCATCATCGCGCCATTTTTGGGCATGTCAAAATGACATTCGGTCAG
>JASGCL010000054.1:4649-7514 GCA_030054115.1 Hydrotalea sp. | reverse complement strand
TGCTAACGAACCCACCCAAAAAACATGGTCGCTACGCTCCCTGTTTTTATCCCTCGTCGGCGGCTGAAGCATTTTTGGAATTGAAGTAGTAGCGTAAAAAAATGGCCGTTAAAGCAAAATAATGGTTGACATTCTCTTTTTGTTCTGATTATTGTTGGAACAAATAAAGAACATTTTTGTTGTTTTCCATCTGTTTTGCTGGTTATATTTTGGCGACGCCGGGTATAACATCCTAAAAAAGAACAAAATGGCAACTATATTCTTTATGGTCATTTGCTTGGCCGTTACCAACCACAATGCATAAAAACCCAACCCCAGCAAAAAGGTAAAAAATGAAAAAATCGCCAACCAACATCAGCCAGCCCGCCAGCCCCGCCAGCAATGGTATTTCACATAGCATTTCCCCGGGTATTTCCCATGGCGTCGACCTGGAATTATTAAATATTGAAAAACGTTACCAACAAACCGCCAGCAAACGCCTGGCATGGTTTGATTGGTGGCGCGAATGTTACAAATACGCCCTGCCGCAATATGACACGCAAGATATATTTGGCCATGGCAACCTTGCCACCAATATTCGCCAAACATCGATTTACGATTCGACCGCGGTGTTGGCGGTTGAACAATTGGCGTCAAATTTGGTGCAGGACCTATTGCCCAGCCAAACCCCATGGTTCGATTTGGTCGCGGTTGATAAGGGCGATGATTCGGTAAGCAATACCACAAACGGCGGCGCGGCGACCAATAATACGGCGACCAATCAATCGGTGTTAAAAAAAATCACCGATGATATTTCGCAAATGTTACAGGCCGGCGATTTTTATTTGGAGGTTCACCAGGCGATGCTCGATTTGGTGGTGGCCGGCACTGGTGTGTTGGCGGTGGAAAAAAATAACCAAGGCGGCGTTAATTTTCGCGCCATTCCCACCACCGCCATTTTGTTGGAGGATACCGACGATGGCCAAGACAATGATAATGGCATGGCCACCAGCGGCGCGGTGTTTAAAGAATCATATTTGGCGGCGGATAAAATCACCGCCATCGTTCAGCAAAACATGGCGCAAAACCCGAATGATGATGGCGATGTGGTGATGGTCGAAAAATACCTGAAAGATATTATCGCCAGCAGTGATGACGATAAAGTCGCGGTGGTCGAGGCCTTAATCCCCAATGCCGCCAATGGCTTGGTCGATTATTTTTTATTTATGCCCAGCGGTGGCCGTTATAATAAACCATGGTTATTAAGCCGGGGCCAATTTCGCCAAATGCCATTGATGGTGTTCCGATTTATGAAAGCCCCGGGAGAGGTTTATGGCCGGTCGCCGGTGATGCGCGCCCTGCCCGATATTATTACCGCCAACCAAGTGGTCGAATTGATTTTAAAAAATGCCTCGCTGAATGTTGCCGGCATTTGGCTGGCCGATGACGACGGGGTTATCAACCTTAATAATTTAAAATTGGAACCCGGCGCAATTATTCAAAAGGCGGTTGGCTCCCCCGGCTTGACGCCGCTTCGCACCGGCACGCTTGACCTGTCGCAGGTGGTGTTGAGCGACCTGCGGCAAAATATCCGCAACGCCCTGCTGGCCGATAATATCTTGGCGGGCGACCTGTTCAACGCGACCAGCAATGCAAAAACCGCGGCCGAGGTGCGGCAAATCAGCCAAAGCCAAACCCGCATGTTCGCCGCAAGTTACCACCGGTTGGTGCATGAATTGTTGCACCCGTTGGTTCATCGTTTGCTGGCCGTCATGGTGGATGAAGGCCACGCGCCATCGTGGGTGCTTGACCAGAAACAGGTGCGGGTTGCGGTGTCGTCGCCCATTACCCGTCGCCAAGAAATGCAGGAGGCCGGCAACATGTTGAGCCTGTTGCAAACCGCGACCGCTATCGGCCTTGATGTTGCGCCATATATCGACCGCGGTGATTTGGTCAGAAAATTATTTAGTTATTTTCAATTGACGCCGACCGCGCCGACCCAACCAAGCAAACCGGCCGAATAAAAAACCAACCCAACCCAACAACCACCATTATTATAAGAAGGAGCAAATCCATGAAGACCCCAAAACCGGAAACCCAAAAAGAAAACATGAATGAGAAACTGAAACCGCAACCTGAAATCGCGGTTGCCACCAAAAGCGAAACCACCCAAAGCAAGCCCGCCCATTTGCCCGATAAATTTTGGGACGCGGCAACCAAAACCACGCGGGTCGATGACTTGGCGAAATCTTACCTGGCGTTGGAACAACAACATGGCCGATTGCAGGCGGCAACGCAAAAAAGCACGGCGACGAATAAAGAATTGCTGGCCGATAAAACCCGCATCGAAAAAGAAAAAAACACCATGGCGGCACAATTGCAAGACGCGGCGATGTTCGGCGGTGATTGGCAGGGCGAAAAACAATCGACCATGACCTGGGCCGAAAATGTCTTTGGCGCGGACATCGCCCGCGACATAATGGCGCAACCGGCCGGCCTGCGCGCCATGCAACGCATGAGGCAGGAAATGAAACTGGGCCTGGCCGAACCGAATTTGCTCGGCGCGCATGGCAACAACAATAATGCCCCCGACGAGGCGACATTGCGCCGTTTGATGAAAACCCCGGGTTATTGGCGCGACAAAAAACCCGAGGTGTTACAAAAAGTGCAAAGCGGTTTTGACCGCCTGTATGGCGGGGATAGGAAAAAATAAAAAATAAGGAGGCGCAAAAAACCAAACCAACCAACCATAACCACCAACCATAACAACCATCAGCAACCAACCCCGAAAGGAAACAACATGAACCATAATCCCATCAACCAACCCGCCGCCAACCAACCAACGGCGAAAGGCAAACCGACCGACGCGGCGCAATTGGCCAACCT
>JASGCL010000054.1:0-4549 GCA_030054115.1 Hydrotalea sp. | reverse complement strand
CGATGAAACCGATGCCGACGGCGCGGGCGCAACCCAAACCACCCTGAGCCCGCAGGAGGTCGCCGATTTGGAAATTGAGATTCGCACCCTGATGCGCGACCCGCGTTATTGGCGCGACCATGACCCAGCCCAATTGGCCAAGGTCGCCCAAGCATTTGAAAAATTATATGGGTAGATTATTACTGCAATATATGCTATTTATCCGCCCCTGTGGATTTCCTATAGGGGCGGATAAAGTATAATAAATGAAAATTATTGACATCGCCTGCAAATAAGCAGAACATAAATTAAACATATGCAGAATAAAATAGTCTTTCGACCAAACGAAAAGGCCTTAATTGATGGCCTCTGTTATTTTGCGGTTAAAAATAATAATAAATTAGGCGTTCATCAAGCCATGAAATTATTGTTTTTTTCTGATGTTGCCCACATGAATAAATTTCTATTGCCTGTCTTTGGCGGCGTTTATAAGGCCTTGCGATTTGGCCCAATTAACCAAGATGGCTTAAATATTATAAATAATACCTTTGCCGGACTTGAAGATGGTCAAAAACCCTTGCCCTTAAAAAGAACAAATAATGTCATTGATTTTAAAATAGTTAATGACAATAAGCTAGGTAGCTTCTTATCAAAAAATGCCAAACATGTTTTGGATGAAACATGGAATAAATATGGCAACATGGACTTCATGGCTTTAACCGAAGAATCCCATAAGCACAAAGCTTGGCAAAAGGCTTGGGGTAATAAATCCAGCAATTCGCCAGAAATGGATTATATAGATTTTTATGGCGAAAAAATTAGCCCAAAAATAATTAAAGAAATAATAGAAAAATCAGCGACCATCGCTATTTAGAAAAAATAAAATGAGGGTGCATAGTGGGGATGTAATATTTTTGAAGAACATCAGAAATGACCTTCACCGGCATATCTTCCTTTGCGAGTATAATGCTTATTATTGGTTTGCTATCATTACCACCAACAAAACCTATAAAGGGTTTCAACCATATTATGATTTAAAACAGGTTAATAATAAAAAAATTATTAAGAAAGATAGCTTTGTTGGCTGTAGCAAGCTTGCTATAACAGATTATGCCAAGGATGGTGTAATGGCCACGAAGAACCTAGGTAAAATAAATCAAGCGGATATGAATGGGTTGCTAAAACTTTTTCAAGATAATTTGGCAGAAGATTTTTATGATAATGTCTTAGAATCGTATAAGCAACATTATTGCATCAATATATAATAAATCTAAAAATCCAATTAAAAACTTAGGGCCATGGTGACGCCGGCACCGCCGGTGTCGTAGGCAACCGGCATGACAAAAAAATTAGGTTTTTGTTGCGCGGCGGTGGATGGGGTTGCCAATTCTTTATCCAGCGGCGTGACAAACAAATAAGCAAATAATAAAGACAGGGCGGTAGAGCCCAAGGTGTCGGTGATAAAATGCCGCTGTCCCGCCACCCGCGAATAGGCGGTGAAAATCCCCATGCCCCAAAATGGTATCGATTCCCAAAACCCATAACGCACCGTAACAAACGCCGCCGGCGCCATGGTAACGGCGGCATGCCCCGATGGGAAAGATTGATAATCAGACGCGCCATTTGGCCGTTGGCGCATCGCGGCGTTTTTGATAACATACATCGTCCCCACGGTTGCGCCCACCATCACCGTTGCCTGCCAGAATCCTTTTGCATCCAAATGCTTGGCCACCAACCCATACATCAATGCCGGCGCAATAAATTGGAAGGCATCGCCGGCCTTAACCACTTGGTTGATAAGGTAAGGGTCTTGTCGGGTAATAAATGCCGGCGAGTCGATTTCGCGCCAGGTGATGGCTTGGCCATATTGCGGCCAAGCGACCTGCGCCACCAGCACCAACAGCATGATGCCACGGAAAAATTTTTTGATAAGATTTTGGTGCAGGGTTCGGCGCATGATGTTACAATTGGCGGTGCAATAACAAGGTAAATAATCCCTAGCCATTATTTGCAACAAAAACAATCAGCTTTATTTATCAGCTTAAAATGATTATCAAGCGGGTGGCGCGCCATGAACCCGCCGATTGATAAGAATTTTTATAACCATAACACAACCATGACCAAGCCAACGAAAACAACCTTGACGATTTTGGGGGCAACCGGCACCATCGGCCGAAACAGCCTGGCGGTGGTGGCCGAACACCCCGATAAATTTTCCATCGTCGGCCTGACCGCGCAGAAGGACGTAAAAGGCCTGGCCGAGCTAGCCGCCATATATCAACCGGCGATCTTGGCATTAAGCGATGACAGCGAAGCAACCAAAAAGGCCTGGCAAGCCATTACCGCCAGCGATAAAAAATTGGCGCGTCTGCCGATAGGTTTTGGCGCGGCGGCGGTGGCGGCGGTGGCGGACGAAGCGGTGGATCGGTTGGTGGTGGGCATCGTCGGTGTGGCGGCGTTGCGGCCAATGTGGCAAGCCTTGCAAGCACCGGCCAATCAACAGAACAGCCATTTCAAAATCGCCCTGGCCAATAAAGAAGCGGTGGTGGCCGCTGGCCATTTGTTATTAACCCCGCAACATCGCGCCAAAATTATTCCGATAGATTCCGAACATAACGCAATTTTTCAATGTCTGTTGGGGCAAGACCGTTCGGCGGTGGCGAAGGTTATTTTAACCGCCTCGGGCGGGCCATTTTTGCGGCGCGACAAAAAAACATTCGCCAGCATTACACCGGCCGAGGCCGTGGCACACCCACGGTGGCGCATGGGGCAAAAAATTTCGGTCGATTCGGCGACATTGTTTAACAAGGGGCTGGAGGTGATAGAGGCGGCCTATCTTTTTTCCTTGCCCGCCGATAATATCGAGGTCGTGATTCACCCGCAATCGTTCGTTCATTCGTTTGTCGTGTTTCACGATGGGTCGCACCTGGCGCAGATGGGGGCGGCCGATATGAAAATTCCCATCAGTTTTGTCCTGCGCTACCCCGAACGTTTGGCGATAAGCGGCGTGGCCAGCGACCTGGCCTCGGTGGCAAAATTAGAATTTGAAAAGCCCGATGAGGAAAAATTTGCCGCGCTGAAATTGGCGCGGCTTGCCCTGAAAATGGGTGGTGCCGCGCCATTGGTGTTGAACAGCAGTAACGAGGCCCTGGTCGCCGGTTTTTTGGCTGGCCGGGCGTCCTTTCCCGCTATTGAAAAAGGAGTCGAATCTATGCTAGAGCTATGCAGGTTTGATTTGGCGACCACCATCGATGATGTTATCGCCCAGGACAAGGAGACAAAAATAAAAACCGACGAATGGTTGGCGCAAGCGGGTTAGAAAAACGCCAAGTGAAGCACCGCGAAATAATCATGGGGCGATGAATGGGCGATGGTTGAATAACAAATAAAAATAAATAAATAATAATAAAACAAAGCGAAAAATAATAAACATGTTTGCAAATTTGATAAGCCATCTTGGGATGGCGAATTTTTTCATCGTCCTGACGCTGTTGGTGTTTGTTCATGAATTGGGGCATTACCTGGCGGCGCGGCTGTGCCGGGTGAAGGTTTTGGCCTTTTCGATTGGCTTTGGGCCAAAAATTGTTGGTTTTTTTGACCGCCATGGCACCGAATGGAAATTGGCCTGGTTGCCATTGGGCGGGTTTGTAAAAATGTTGGGCGAGATGTTGCCGGTGCCGCGCGAAAAACAACGCAGCTTGGACGGCAGTATCAACAAGGCCGATTTGCCCTTTGCCTTTCACAAAAAACCGGTGTGGCAACGTTTCATTATCGTCGCCGCCGGCCCCTTGGCCAATTTTCTTTTTGCATTTTTTCTGTTGGTGGCCATGAACCTTGGCTTTGGCATCGCCAGCGAACCAAAAAAAAGTAAATCATCGGGCAGTGTCGCCATCGAGCAGGTGATGAAATCCTCGGCCGCCGAATTTGCCGGCATGAAGGTTGGCGACCAAATTTTATCGATGAACAAATTGGCGGTGCAATCGCCGAACGATGTTATCGATTTTATGAAAAACGCCAATGGCGATAAAATTACCATCGGGGTGTTGCGCGATGGTAAAAAAGTTACCTTGTCTGTGCGCCCCAACCCGGGCGAGTCGGTGAATGGCAAGGCGACCTATCGCCTGGGGGTTTCGTTTCGGCCATTGGGTGGCGCGGTGGTTTTTACCCCGACCAGTTTCACGGGCGCGGTGGTTCATGGGTTTGACCAGACCATCAACCTGACCGTTCAAACCCTCGATGGGTTTAAACGCATCTTCACCGGACAAATTTCGCTCAACCAATTGGGCGGGCCGGTGATGATTGCCAAAATGTCGGGCGATGTTGGCGTCGCCGGTGTTTACGCCTTTTTCTCCTTCATGGTTATGTTGTCGCTGAATTTGGCGATTATCAATTTGTTCCCCATACCGGTGCTGGACGGCGGGCATTTGGTGCTGTTGGCTATCGAGCAGGTTTTTCGCAAACCCCTGCCGCAATTGTTGCAACAGGGCATGATGATGGTGGGCATGGCGTTTTTGGTGATGCTGATGTTGGCGGTCACCGTCAAGGATATTTGGCAATTATTTTTGCAATA
>JASGCL010000053.1 GCA_030054115.1 Hydrotalea sp. | reverse complement strand
TGCGCAAAAAAAAGTGAATTTATGTGTTTTAAGGGCAAAAAACTTGTTGCGGAACGGCCTAAAACTATTTATCTTGTGCATATAAAATTGTATTAACCAAAAATTCTATTATCTTGAGGGAGAGAAATATGAAAAAAAATATATTACTTGGTGCCGCCATCATTGCTGGCGGTCTTTTGTTATCGCAAAAAATTAATCCGGCCAGCGCGGCCACTGATAAACCATTACTGGTTTATGATTGGGCCGGTTACGATGACCCAACTTTTTATAAACCCTACATGGATGCTTATAAAAAGAAGCCAACCTTTGTGTTTTTTTCCAGCGAAGATGAAGCCTTGGCCAAAATTAAAGCCGGCTTTCGCGTCGACCTAGCCCACCCCTGCATTTACAACATGCGCCGTTGGCGCGAGGCCGGGGTTATCCAACCTATCGATGTCAGCAAATTGAAAAATTATAAGGACCTGAATAAAAAATACAGCGAAAGCAAGGATTACAAAACGCCGGATGGCAAGGTATGGGCTATCCCATTTGATACCGGCCGCACCACGTTGGTTTACAATGCAGATAAAGTTTCGGCGGCCGATGTAAAATCGTTGCAGGTTTTTACCAACCCAAAATACAAGGGCAAAGTATCGGTGCCGGGTGATTCGGTCAGCGATTGGTTCATGTTGGGGTTTTTGGCAACCGGCGGGCGTGACCGCAATACCATTACCGGGCCAACTGACCCACAATACACCAAAGCGATAGATTTTTTGCGCAAGGTTCATAACAATCAAAAAAATTACTGGAATGATTCCGGCGCATTGGCGGCATCAATGAAAACCGGCGAGACGCTTATCGCTTGGGCGTGGGATGAAACCCCCGCCAGGTTGCAGGCCGAGGGCATCAACATAAAAACCGTGCGCAACACCAAGGAACCATATTATGGTTTTGTCTGTGGATATGTTTGGACGAAGGATAGCAAAGCCGACCCGAAAAAAGTCTATGACTTTTTAGACGCGGTCAGCGCGGAGTCATCGGTTGAACCATTGTTGCAATTTGGTTACGCCCACGCCAACAGCAAGGCGTTGGTCAAATTACCCGCCAATGTGTTAAAGGCCGCTAATTACGACGAATTTGACAAATACGCCAATCGCGTCGTCCTTAGCTCCAGCATGAGCGAACAATTAAACAAGATGTTGAACGACGATTATAACAAAATCAAAGTCGGCAATTAACATCGCCACCTTATCGCCCCACGAAATGGGACAGGCGGTAATAATGAAGAATAGATAGCAAGCGCGGCTTGTCATTGGCCATGCGATTGAGTCATGCTATTGACTCATGCCATTGACGGGTCCGCGCCTGCTTGAACCGGCCGGTTATTAATTTAAAGTGCCGCGCGGCCATGACAAAGGGAAGCAACCGAGAGTAAAATGCGCGGTTTTTTAATGAAGCTTCAAGGGCGATTTCTTATCTGTTATTTTTGTCAATTAAGTTGACATTTATTACTTGCAGATGTGTTTTATATATGCCAAGCAAAATAATAAACAGCATTATTGTCAACTAAATTGACATTGATTGCTTTTTTGCTTGTTTTTTGTCGTGGAAGGGGTAAAAATAACATCACAACACCAACAATGCGCTAATTTATCAGCACCCACATAAAAACAAATGAGCCAAGATAAGCTTCTTAAATTTACGACCCGCCCCCAGGCCGTGCCGGAAAAACGGCCGGCGGCCGAACGCGCCACCGATTTTCAAGAAATTGTCAAAACCTACCTCACCGACCGCGCCGAAAATCAATCGGGGCGTTGCGCGCAATGCGGCGTGCCATTTTGCCAAATCCACTGCCCATTAAGCAACAACATCCCCGATTGGCTTTACCTAACGGCGCAGGGCCGGTTGGAGGAAGCCTATCACCTTTCCACCGCCACCAATTATTTTCCGGAGGTTTGCGGTCGCGTCTGCCCGCAGGATAGATTATGCGAGGGCGGATGCGTTATCGAACAGGCCGGTCATGGTTATGTCACCATCGGCGCGGTGGAAAAATACATCACCGAACATGCCTTTGAAATGGATTGGGTGAAACCCATAACCCCCGCCAGCGAACGGCCAGAAAAAATTGCCATCATTGGTGCCGGACCGACCGGCCTGTCGGCCGGGATTTTTCTGCGCCGCCAAGGGTATCAAATTCATGTCTTCGACCGATACGACCGCGCCGGTGGGTTGTTAATCTACGGCATCCCGAATTTTAAATTGGAAAAATCGGTGGTATTGCGCCGCCAAGAATTGTTAGAAAAAAGCGGTTTTCATTTTTATTTTGGCGTCGATGTCGCCAGCGATTTTAAAGATATCGAAAAAAACCATGCCGCGGTGGTTATCGCGACCGGCGTTTACAAAAACAAAGAATTGGATATTGCAACCAATGAAGCGGGTGCGTTGCATGGCGTGGTGCCGGCCTTGCCCTTTCTAACCCGCGAAAACAAATTGGAGCTGAAAGAAAAAGACATAAGCCCCGCCCTGTCGGCGAAGGATAAGGTGGTGGCGGTTATTGGCGGCGGCGACACGGCGATGGATTGCGTGCGCACCGCGGTGCGCCAGGGCGCAAAAAAAGTCTATTGTCTTTACCGCCGCGACCGCGCCAACATGCCGGGTTCGGTGCGCGAGGTAAAAAATGCCGAAGAAGAAGGCGTAGAATTTTTATGGTTGACCGCGCCGCTGGCCTTTCATAAGGACGAAACCAGCCAACAATTAGCATCTATCGATTATTGCACCATGGCATTGAGCGACCGCGGGGCCGATGGCCGGCAAACCGTAGCCCCAGTCGCCGGCAGTGAAAAAAACATGAAGGTCGATTTGGCCATCCTCGCCTTGGGGTTTGACGCCGAAAATTGCCAAACAATGTTTGATGCGCCCGGGCTTGCCCTGTCATCGCGCGGCACATTACTGGCCGATGCCGCCGGCCGCGTGTTGGATAAAGACGGCGCGGCGATAGAAAAAATCTACGCCGGTGGCGATATTGTGCGTGGCGCGTCGTTGGTGGTGTGGGCGATTAAGGACGGCATGACGGTCGGGCAAACCATTCATCAGGATATACAAAAATCATCAAGCAAAAATAAAAAACAACGCGCCGCCTAACATGACCAAAAAAATAAATACGATAATGGCTAAGGCGTCACCGGTGAAGGCGCAAGATGACCAGGCGACCGAGAGCCTGACCAAGCAGACCGCCCTGCGGCAACGATTGCACGACCATGGGCTTTACCGCCACAATTTTGAACATGATGCCTGCGGCGTTGGCATTGTCGCTGATATCAACGGCCGCCCCAGCCGCCGCGTGGTGGCAATGGGCATCGCCGCCCTTTCCGCCCTGTGGCATCGCGGCGCGGTATCGTCCGACGGCAAAACCGGCGACGGCGCGGGCATTCACATTGCCATACCGGTTGAATTTTTTACCAACCTTATCAACCAAATGGGTTACCGCGTGCCATTACCAAATGCCGCCGCCGACCGCACAGAAAAAAATGACGAAAAAAAATTCGCGGTCGGTATGATATTCTTGCCGCGCACCAATTTGGAGGCCAGCGAGCGCACCCGCGAAATTATCGAGGGCGAGGTTATCAAGGAAGGCCTACGCATTTTTGGTTGGCGTCAAGTGCCGACCGATGTATCTTTTTTGGGCCCCCTGGCGGCGGCCAACCGACCCGAAATCGAACAATTGCTTATCGAAAACAGTCGCCGCATGACAACCGATGTTTTTGAACGCACGCTTTATATTTTACGCCGCCGTATTGAAAAAAAATTCTTGGCCGAAAATTTATTGTCGAGCTACATCTGCTCCTTCTCCTGCCGCTCGATTATTTACAAGGGTTTGTTTTTGGCCGAACACCTCGCCGATTTTTACCCCGACATGATGCGCGATGATTTTGTTTCTCACTTCGCGCTTTATCATCAACGCTACTCAACCAATACTTTTCCTGCCTGGCCGCTGGCGCAACCATTTCGCGTTGTCGCCCACAATGGCGAAATCAACACCTTGCCCGCCAATATCAATTGGATGCGCAACCGCGAAAAAAGGATGGAGAATGAGCATTTCCCAAATATCGAGGATATTCTGCCCATCATCCAACCCCACACCTCGGATTCGGGTGTGCTCGACAATGTGTTCGAACTTTACCTACGCGCCGCGCGACCATTGCCCGAGGTAAAATCCTTGCTAATGCCCGAGGCATTCGAGCAAAATCCCCTGCTCGATAAACCGCTCAGCGATTTTTACCATTACGCCCACGGCGTGATGGAGCCGTGGGATGGGCCGGCGGCGATTTGCGCGGTCGACGGCGATTGGGCATTGGCCGGGCTCGACCGCAACGGCCTGCGGCCATTACGATTTGTTATCACCAACACCGACCTGTTGGTGATTGGTTCGGAAAGCGGGATGGTCAAATTAAAAGACGAAGAAATTATCGAGCGTGGCCGCGTCGGCCCGGGCGAAATGATAGGCATCAATTTTGCCGATAAAAAACTTTACCGCGACAAGCAATTAAAATCGATGGTCGCCAGCAAATATCCCTACGGCGATTGGATAAAAAAAGTTGATAACCTGCAAGATATTGTCAAAAAACATGGCAACAAAAAATCGGCGGAAGAAAACCTCGTCGCTGAAAATTTGGCCTATCGCCAAGATTTGGCCGGCTGGTCAATGGAAGATATGGAACTGATTTTGGACGAAATGATGCTGAGCGGCAAGGAAGCCACCGGGTCGATGGGCGATGACTCGCCGCTCGCCGTTTTGAGCAATCAATTTCGCGGCCTGCATCATTTTTTTAAACAAAATTTTTCGCAGGTTACCAACCCGCCGATTGATTCGCTCCGCGAACGCCATGTCATGAGCCTGGCAACGCGCCTCAACAACCTCGGCAACAACCTCAACCCCAACGAAAAACAATTGCGGTTTATAGAATTGCCGTCGCCGGTTCTGCGCCTGGCCGAATGGCAAGCCCTCAACCACCACGTCAAGGACGCGGCCGAGACCATCACCTGCTATTTCAACCCGCGCGATACCAAGGGGCGCGGCAAGTTGGCCTTGAAGCTCGCGCTCGACGATATCAAGGCGCGCGCCATCAACGCCGCCGCCGCCGGCAAAAATTACATCATGCTCGACAATCGTTGCCATAATGGCTTGAACGATGAGCAAGTTCCCATCCCGATGATATTGGCGGCCTCGACCGTTCATACCGCCCTGGCGGCGCGCGGCCTGCGGTCGTTTGTTTCCATCAATGTGATTTGCGACGAAGCCCTTGACACCCACCATTTCGCGGTGTTGGTCGGGATTGGTGCCACCACCATCACCCCGGCCTTGAGTTACCATAGCATCATCGACCGATTTAATAAGGGGTTGTGCCCCAAGGGCCTGACGCTGGAACAAGCGATTAACAATTATCAAAAAGCGGTCAACGATGGTTTGTTAAAAATCATGTCGAAGATGGGGATTGCGGTGGTCAGCTCCTATCGCGGCGGGCAGATGTTCGAGGCAGTCGGTTTGTCGCGCGCCCTGACCCACGAATTTTTCCCCGGGGTGTTGTCGCGGATTTCTGGCCTGGGGTTGGAAGGTTTATCGCAGATATTGGAACAACATTTTGCCGATGCAAAAGACAAAAATGGAAAATTTATTTCGGTCGGCGGTTTTTATCGCTTTCGCGCCTCGGTCGGGCAACATGGGTGGGAACCTGACGCCATTCACCTTTTACAGGAAGCCGTCAGCAAAGATAGCTACAGCGTTTTTAAAAAATATTTAAAACGGATTTACAGCCTGCCGCCGATTCATATTCGTGATTTGTTGGAAATAAAAAAATCGCCATCGCCTATCGCGCTGGAGCAGGTGGAATCGATCGCCGATATCAGAAAACGCCTGGTCGCGCCGGGGATTTCGCTGGGGGCATTGTCGCCCATCGCCCACGAAACCATCGCCATTGCAATGAACCGCATCGGCGCAAAATCTGACAGCGGCGAGGGCGGCGAAGACCCAGCGCGTTACCAACCAAAAGCGAACGGCGATAACCCATCGTCGGCGATTAAGCAGATAGCCTCCGGCCGGTTTGGCGTCACCGCCGAGTATTTAAATAATTGCGAGGAGATAGAAATTAAAATGGCGCAGGGCGCGAAGCCGGGCGAGGGCGGGCAACTGCCGGGTTTTAAGGTGTCGGCGATTATCGCCAAATTGCGCCATTCGACCAAGGGGGTTACGTTAATTTCGCCACCGCCGCATCACGATATTTATTCGATAGAAGATTTGGCGCAATTGATTTACGACCTGAAGCAAATAAACAACCGCGCGCGGGTGTGCGTGAAATTGGTGGCGCGGTCGGGCATCGGCACCATCACCGCCGGCGTTGCCAAGGCCAAGGCAGACGCGATATTAATATCCGGCCATGGCGGCGGCACGGGGGCATCGCCCCAGACCTCTATCAAATATGCCGGCCTGCCGTGGGAGATTGGCCTGGCCGAAACGCACCAGGTGTTATGCCTTAATAATTTGCGCGACCGCGTTACATTGCGCACCGACGGAGGAATAAAAACCGGCCGCGACGTGGTGGTGGCCGCGATATTAGGGGCGGAGGAATATGGTATCGGCACCGCGTCGTTGGTGGCGATGGGTTGCCTGATGGTGCGGCAATGCCACAGCAATGTTTGCCCGGTTGGCATCTGCACCCAGGACGAGGCCTTGATTGAAAAATTTCGCGGCTCCCCCGAAAAGGTCATCAGTTTGTTTTCGCTAATCGCCGAGGAGGTGCGCGAAATTTTGGCCAGTTTGGGCGTGCGAAGCTTGAGCGATATCATCGGCAAAACAGAATTGTTGCAACAAACCGTGGCGATGAACGAAGGTTATGAATTTTTGGACGCGCTGGATTTAAACCCATTGCTGGTCAAGGCCGAGAATATTGATTTCACCAAAAAATCGCGCAACATGCACAATGCCGTGCCGCCGAGTTTGGATGAGCAAATTATCAAGGACGCCGAAAAGCTTTTTAAGAACAAAGAAAAAATTCAGCTGGAATATGACGTAGTTAACACCAACCGCACCATCGGCGCGCGGTTGGCGTCGGAAATCACCCGTGCCTTTGGCATGGCGTCCCTGCCCGCCGGTCATATCACCATCAATTTGCGCGGCACCGCGGGGCAGAGTTTTTCGGCCTTCGCCGTGCAGGGCATGAAATTTATTTTAACCGGCCAGGCCAATGATTATGTCGGCAAGGGTTTATCGGGCGGGGCGGTTATTATTCGCCCGTCGGCGGTGTCGACCTTGCCCACGGAAAAAAACACCATCATCGGCAATACCTGCCTTTACGGCGCGACCGCCGGTTTGTTGTTTGCCGCCGGCCAGGCGGGCGAGCGTTTTGCGGTGCGCAATTCTGGCGCGCGGGCGGTGGTCGAGGGCATGGGAAGCAATGGTTGCGAATATATGACGGGGGGCGAGGTTATGTGCCTGGGGCCCATCGGCGATAATTTTGCCGCGGGCATGACCGGCGGCTGGGCATTTATTATCAACCCCGACGACGAAAAAAGAATAAACCACGAATCGGTTGGGGTTTACCCGCTGGCGACCGCCGCCTGGCAAGACCATGCCAAAAAACTATTGCAAGAATATGTGGCGGCCACCCATTCGCGCCACGGCCAAAAATTATTAGACAATTGGGGCGACACGGTGATGAAATTGCGCCATGTGGTGCCGCTGGAAATTATCAAATTAAACGC